>JAYUGZ010000447.1:0-1682 GCA_043767465.1 Cyanobacteriota bacterium | reverse complement strand
ATGTCGGCAAACCAAACCTTTACACCATGCAATTAGAAGTCAAAGGCAGCGGCATTGACACGCAATACGACCAACCTTTCGGCTTCCGCGAATTTTGGATAGAAGGCCGCAAATTTTTCTTAAACGGCACAGAATTGCGCCTGCGCCCCACCTTGCACGCAGACGGTTCTTGGGAAAGCGGCACAGTAGAAGTTGCCGACAAATTAATTGACGGCTACACAAAAGCAGGTTTTAACATCGTAGAAACCTGGCCTTGGGATCACGACGAACGGGGTAAGTGGCATTTTCGAGAACTGTTATGCGAAAGGGCAGACCTCAAAGGTTTTCCGGTAATGGCTCCCACATTAAACGTTACATCTATCGCTTGGAATGGCAAGTGGAAAAACCCCTATTTTGCCAACCAGTGGAAATCGCGAATGGCAACAGAAATGCGCCGCTACCGCAATCATCCATCAGTATTAATGTGGGCGACAAGTCCCAATTTTTTCGGCAACGCTGACGACCAAAATCCGCGCCGCATCGGCAAAAGAAAAATTGAAGGAACTCTCGGCAAGCTAGAAGACGACCGCTGGCGGGGCAATACTCCCTTGGGAAACGACACTGTAGCTGCGATTAAATCGGCAGACCCAACCAGACCGGTGATGGTACACCAAGGAGCAAACTTCGGCGATGTTTATGCGCTGAATTCTTATTTAAATATGATTCCCTTGCAAGAACGGGAAGAATGGATTTCCGAGTGGAGCAAAACTGGGGATATGCCCTACATGGTCGTCGAGTTTGGCACGCCGCTGTTCGCGACAATGATGCGCAATCGCGAAGGTTTCAATCAAGTGATTGTCAGCGAACCTTGGATGACTGAGTTTGCGGCAATTTATTTTGGTAAGCAAGCTTACGAGTTGGAAAGTCCGGCTTATAAAGCTAAAATTCGCGAGCAATTTATCAAGGGTCAGCAGTATCAAAGCTGGCATCTAAAAAAAGAGTTAGATTTTGCACCAGCTTTTCAAAAGTTGCAGCATTTGTTCAGTACCAATACGTGGCGCAGTTGGCGGACTTTTGGAATGTCTGGCGGGATGATTCCTTGGAGTGACGGACACGGCTGGGAAGTTTCCGATGCTGGCAGAAATAAGGTGGATATGGGGGGATTTCAAGCGGGACGGCGAGGAGTTTATTTGAAGCAAGTCTCTAATCAATATTTGAATTATTTGCAGCCGGAAGCTTACACTATTCATCCTGGGGGCGAGGCAATTATCAATAATAATAGCTCGACTTTGGCTTGGATTGCTGGCGCTAGTCCGGTGTTTACTGCCAAAGACCACAATTTTTTTGCGGGCGGCAAACTTGCCAAACAAGTAGTGTTAATTAACGATAGGCGATCGCCCCAAGAATTTGCATATAATTGGCAGGTTGTGGTGGGCGGCAATCAAGTCCAAAAAGGCGAATACAAAGGAATTATTCAGCCAGCAGGAACTCTGTTTTTCCCAATAGATGTAAAATTGCCTAATACGATTTCTAGCAAGACTGACGGCGAAATTCGCTTGACAGCGCGAGTGGGCGATCGCCCCCATGCCGATACATTTGCTTTCCGGGTATTTGCCAACCCAGCCAAAGTCAAGGATTCCGTAGCAATTTTTGACCCTGTAGGCAAAACATCGGCAATGTTAAAACAGTTAGGTCATCAGCTT
>JAYUGZ010000446.1:0-10800 GCA_043767465.1 Cyanobacteriota bacterium | reverse complement strand
ATAACACATGGAAGATGGAAAATTAGCATAATTTTTAACTTCCCCAAAATATAGACATCACCCATAACTCCCGCAATCTCAATTTTGGATGTCAAAATTTAATCCAAAATCGCTAAACCCCGAATCTCAACTCGTCCTCGGACTGTTGACTAATTGCTAACAACCAATCCTGGGCGGTAAATCCCTAAATTTTGCAGGTACATTTCTTCAAGTTTGGGCATCGACGAGTCCACTGAACCGCCAAAACGCCGAAAAGAAGGCCAGATGTAGGCGAGTTTTCTGATGGCTGGCTCCAATCTACCCGCTTCTATATCTTCTAAAGCACCTTTTTCTCGGATCAATTCTACAGCTACAAAGTCTTGATTTTGAGGGCTGAAATCGGTGATCCTAAATTTTTTGGCGAATCTGTCCCAAGTTGTACTCAGAAACTGATACCGCCCCGCAGCGTCGGAACACAGCTTTTTGCCGTAGCGGCGGCCGCATCTCATTTCCCTGGGATGGTCGCTTAAACTGTCAAATTTGGTGCCGGTGTACTGGGTATGATAGCCATCGGAACTAGCAGTGCCTTCGGCGGTGGCAATGGTGTCAAGAAAGGCTTTGACTCGATCGCGCTCAATGTTATCGTCGTTATCTTTTCCTTTGTTTGGTGAGTCGTGAGTGGCAACTTTCGGCAACAGTTCCCCCGCAGCCGGCGAGCTTTCTGCCGAGGCAGTCAGGCGTTTCGGAGGCGGCGAGATTTCTGCCGAGACTGTTTGGCCCCAGAGTTTCGGGGTCATTCTACCCAAAAAAAAGCACAAACCAATGCACAAAGTCCACCCCAGCCTCAAACGGAAGCGTTTGGACTGCTTGCTGCGCTGTTGCACAGGCCACGCGTACAGGGGAATGGCTGCGGGCAAGATTCTCGTTTGCTGGCCGAAGGCGAACAGCGATTTCAGGGCTAGTAAGGTTTGTTTGTAGAAACGGGGTGCAAGTTTGCGAGCCCTCATGGCTGCGGCGAAAGTTTGGACTTCTGCCAGAGTCACTTCTGCCAGCGGTTTTTCTACAAACAGCCGAAAACTATTGGCCGCCTGCCAGCTAAAGCGCTTGCTGCGGGGAGATTGGCGCTCCACCCACAGGCGAATTAGCTCGATGTCTGAAATGGGTTGCAGATGGCTTCCCAGATGGTCTGGTGCGTACAAGAGTACCTCCTGATATCACTTCTAATTGAAGGTTCCCAGTTAGAACGGATGAGATGGACAGGGATCAAGGGAAACTGGCTTCAACCATACTAAGTGATACTACTAAGCGCTCACGGGGTCAAGTTTCATCGCCGATTGTTCGAGGAGTTGAGTGTAAAGTTGACCGAGTTGGGAGGCCACACCGTCCCAACTGAAATAGGTTTGGACGCGCCGGCGGCCTGCTTGTCCGAGTTGCTGGCGCCATACTGAGTCAACTAACAGGCGATCGATCGCAGCGGCAAACAGTGCTTCATTTTTAGGCGGCGCGAGCAAACCGGTTTCTCGCGGCACTACGGTATATTTCAATCCTCCCACGTCGGACACGACCACGGGCGTGCGGCAGGCCATCGCTTCAATGGCTACTAAACCAAAGGGTTCGTAGTGGCTGGGAACGACGCAGACATCGGCGGCGGCGTAGTAGGCGGGGAGAATGTCTCGGCTCAAGCCGCCCGGAAAACTGGTAATGTCGCTTAAGCCTAATTCTTGAACGATGCTGCCGATGCGATCGCGCTCTTTACCGTCGCATTCCCCTTCACGCCAGCCGCCGCCGATAATTAGTTTTAAATCGCCTTGGCGCAGCGCTGACAGACTGACGGCGCGGACTAAGGTTTCGATGCCCTTGCGGGGGTCAAAACGACCGACGTACAGCACGACTTTGGTTTCGGGGGCTATTCCCAACTGTTGGCGGGCGGCAGATCGCCCGATCGACCCAAACCGCTGTATTTCGGTACCGCAGGGAATGATGTCAATCTTGCCTTTTGAGCACACCAGAGACCTCATGTGTTCTCTTTCTTGGGGACTGGTAGCCACCACGCGATCGGCTGTTTCCAGAAGTGTTTTTTCCACTTGCAGCCTGGTTTTGGCAATCATCGGAATTGTCGAAACCGACTTGTATTTTACTGCTCCCAAAGAATGATAAGTGTGAACTTGCCGCAGGGGTTGCGATTTTTTCAACTCCATTCCCACCCAAGAAGACAGCCAGTAATTCGTGTGAACTAAGGGATATTGAAAGCCTGACTCTAACTGAAACTTCTGAAATTCGCGAACAAAAATAGGCAAATATCCGTAAAGTTCGTCGCGGGGAATAAATTCTTGCGGCCCTGCTACTAGCCGAATTGTCCGACAATTGGGGGTGTGTTGTACAATTTTTGCTTGTTGCCGGTCCGATGAGCGGGTGAACATATCAACTTGCCATCCTTGTTTCGCCAGAGCTTCTCCTACTTGACGCACGTAAACATTTTGCCCGCCTGCTTCTTCTTTGCCAATTTCCACAGCCGGATCGCCGTGTACTGAGATCAGGGCGATGCGTTTTTTAGTTAATGAAATCATGATTGTTTACCAAAATTTTAAAAAAAATTTGCAGCCGATTAATGTGCGATTTTGGCTACGGCGCGGGAAATGGAAGGTAACTGCTAATTTTTATTAAAGTCAAAATAGGCGATCGATAAATCATCCTTCAGGGATAAGTTTCCTGGGAAAAATTGACACACGACTTCCTTCTGCTGACAGAGACGCGCAGCAGATCAAACTCTTGATAATTTAAATGGAAATGAACGAGGGTGAAGAGAATTTCCCGGATTCGGGCCACTGTCAAACTTGAACCTGCTTTCAGCTTGCTGTTCGAGATGCTCCCGTCAGCCGAAAGTAGAATTTTTACCTTTCTGGATAAATAGGTTTGACTGTGGAGAAAGCAGAAGTAAATCCTCCTGAAGACATAACTTCCTAGGGCGATCGCCAAACAGCAAAATTATTGCCTTCAAAATTTTGCTTTCCTTCTGCCTTCTGTCTTCCGCCTTCTGTCTTCCGCCTTCAGCCTTTTTCCCTCTTCCCTCTTGCTTCTTCCTTCTTCGGCCTTCTTCTGCCAAACCGGGGATAGAGCTTAACCTAAAATTTCCCGTTTGTCTAATGTTAAGAATTTTTCGGATGTTTGCGTGCGGAGGATTCCCCATTTTCGCTGTTGAGGAGATTCTTTCGCGAACTTCGCATTAGAGAGCCGTATCGGTTAGCCCAAACTTGGGTAAACTCGGCACCTAAGAAGAGAATTTGAGCGGAATAATTAATCCAAAGCAGGATAATCACGAACGATCCCGCAGCACCGTAGGTAGAGGCAATACCGCTACCTCCCAGGTAAACTCCAATTATGGATTTGCCGATCGTAAACAGCACTGAAGTGATGGCAGCGCCGATCCAAACATCATTCCAGGCAAGATCGACATCGGGCAAAAGTTTGTAAATCAAGGCAAACAGCAGCGTAACTACACCAAAGGAGATCGCAAAGTCTACAATCTGCCAAATGCCTACTGGTAAGTGAAGTAAACCGTTCAACCAATAGCTGACGGCTGCTAAAACGGCGCTAATTACTAAAGATACTAACAGTAAAAAGCCGATGCCTAAAATCATCGCAAAAGACAATACGCGGTCTTGGAAAAATCCCCAGATACCGCGTCCGGGAGGCGGTGAAACATTCCAAATAGTATTCAGGGCTTCTTTGAGGTTAGTAAACACGTTGGAAGCACCCCACAAAAGTGTAGCGACGCCGACTAAAGTAGCAATCATTCCCGATTTGGGTTCGGAGGCTTTGAGAATCAGTTCTTGGACGGTTTGGGCGCCATCTTTGCCGATTAAACTTTGGAGTTGGGTGACGATTTGACCTTGGGCTGCGTCTGCACCAAAGACTAAACCCGCGATCGCAATTACGATAATTAGCAGGGGGGCGAGGGAGAAGACTGTGTAATAGGCTAGGGCGGCGGCTAAGGTAGGCGCTTTATCTTCTTGCCATTCAGTAAAAGTTTCTTTGAGCAGCGATATGACTGTTTTTAAGTTCACGGCTTTTGGTTTCCTTATACTTATCGTTCACCAAGGGATCGTAAGAGGTTAAGAGTTTTTTAGCCTCGGCCACAAGATAGATTTATCGATTAGCAAACTCGGAAAATTAATTTTATGTCAGATTCCAACACAACTGTCAACAGCACCGATGTCAAACCGCCCAAAAAAGCAATTTCTTGGGCAAAACTGAGCGCATTGGTAGCAGTGGTCAATTTCTTGCTGGTGCTTTTCAATTTCACTTATCTTCAGTTGCGCCCTATTTATCAGAGCTATTTGCCGGGTTTAGTTGAAATTTACGACCCGATTAAAGGCATGGATTCGAGTTTGCCAAATCCCCAATATTTGCCAACCGCTGACCAGTTTTGGCGAATTGATGCGTGGTTTATCGGTTTTTTCTGGGCAGAATTTGCGCTCAAAAGTTTGTTCCACACCCGCCGCCAACCGGGCGTACCTTGGTCGAATTTTGTGCTGAGGCGCTGGTACGAGGTGTTTCTGTTGATTCCGATTTGGTACGGGTGGCGGATTGTGCCGGTGTTGGTGCGCCTCCACAAGTCGGGTTTGGTGAATCTCGATCGCGCCGTTGCTCAAATTACCTACGAACCGGTGGCTTATTTAGCCGATACCATGTCGGAATACATGATGGTGCGGTTTATCAATCAAGCTCAAAGTTCGATCGAACAAGGCGACGCAGCGCGGGTACTGCTGGAACCGCAACAGGGGTACCTTCACGTCAATCAGCAAAATACGATCGAACAAATTACCAACCGGATTTTGGATCTGACAATTTACAAAGTTTTGCCGCAGGTGCAACCGGGTTTGGAAGAATTGCTGCACCACAATCTGGAAACAACAATCAAACAGTCGGATTTTTATCAACTCCTGCAAACTTTCTCGCCGATTAATATTTTGCCTAGGGAAATGACCGAACAGCTAGCAAATTATCTGGCTCAAACTGCGGTTGATGTGGTAGCTACTACTTACGAAGATGATAAAGGTCGCAAAATAATCGATAATTTCAGCCAAGAATTCAATCAAAGTTTGCGGCGGGAATTGCAAGATGAGAAAACTCTCGGGGAATTGCAGTCTTTGTTATCGGATTTGTTGGAAGAAGTGAAGTTGAATTACATTCAAGGCGGGTTGAAGTCCGATCCGGATGAGACTTTTACGGAAATTAACTCGCTGCGGGAGGTAACGGAGGGTTGATCCAGCAATTAGTTCTGGTTTTGTGAATAGAATTCTTTTTTTAGGAACAGCCCGCCAAGGAGAACAGGCGGGACGCCCGTTCCACTCAGCTAGATAAGAGAAATAGTTCACAACTTCTACGGGTAAGTAAGGTGCGTATTGCGTACCCTACGAATACAGGTAGTGCGGATATCCGATGTCAATTTATCGGAATACCCAAGCTAAAATGAAGGTGTTGGTTGAAAACATTTATCGTATTATTTATCTATTTTGAACAACTTTACTTCCCTGGAAATAGAAGTCGCCCAAACATTGCTGAGGTTAGCAATGTTGCTGGGATTAACACTTTTAATCGCGTTTTTTGTGGCGTCAGAACTAGCATTAGTATCAGCCGATCGCCATCAAATCCGCCAACTCGCCCAGTTGCGCGATCGCCCAAACGCCAAAACCGCCGAACTCGTCCACCAAGCGCAGAACAACATACCGCATTACCTGTCTGTGACTCAAACAGGCACAACAGCAGGGAGTTTGCTGTTGGGTTGGTTGGGCGAGGGAGCGACTGTACACTGGATCGAGCCGTGGCTCGACAAATTGCCGATCGGTCATTTTCCCGCCATGCTGACGGCGCACTCGATCGCAGTTCCTGTAGCATTCATCTTCGTTACTTACATCGAGATAGTATTAGGAGAACTCATCCCCAAAGTATTAGCAACCCACGCCCCAGAACGCACCGCTTTGCTGCTAATGCCCGCCCTAGAAATCTGCTCAAAAATACTGTGGCCGTTGCTGGCAGTTCTCAACGGTACTGTGCGGCTGCTGACCGGTTGGATTACCAGTAAAAAGTCTCAACCGCTGTTGCCGCCTTCCGAAGCAATTCTCGTTCAAAAAGATGCCCATTCGGCACTAATTTCTGGGCTATGGGAAGTGACAGCAGTCAACGAAAAACTCGGGTTAAACCTGCCGACTAACCAAGCTTACCAAACAATCGCCGGATTCGCGATCCACAATTTCGGTAAAATGCCCAATCAGGGCGATCGATTTTTGTGGGGAGAATTAGAAATAGAAGCAGCAGACGTAGTAGAAGGCAGCTTAGAAACAGTGCTGCTGCGCCAGGTAACACGCCCCTTATTTGAGCCACAACATCCAGAACTGGTGTTGAATTAATCCTAAATCAGGCTTAAATACTTCCTCGATCTATATGTGTTAGGTTGTAATTAGTCGCTCAGTGCGACAACCTACCAGAAATCTGCAAATTGCATAAAGCACAGTTTATGAGGTGGATATGCTAAAAACACTTTGGGCTACTGTTCGACAAGGGAAAATTGAACTGCTGGAGTTATCAGACTTACCCGAAGGGGCAAAAGTATTAGTAACAGTCTTACCTGATGAAGAAGCTGAGTTTTGGCTTCAAGCAAGTCAAACATCCCTAGATAGGGTTTGGGATAATACTGAGGATGATATCTATGCCCAGCTACTCTAAAAATGACATAATTTTAGTTAGATATCCCTTTTCAAAATTGTCTATTTCTAAGGTAAGACCAGCAATTGTTGTGAGTGCGCCGCACGTATCTCAAGACATTATGATTGTGCCATTGACAAGCAAAACTGCATCCTTAATTGAGGGTGAGTTCGTACTCGCTGAATGGTCAATAGCAGGGTTAAATGTGGCTACAGCAGTCAAGCGAGGTTTGTATACAGTACATGAAAGCTTAGTTGTAAGAACGATTGGCAAATTAGCAGATTCTGATGCTGAGCGACTGGAGCAATCTCTCCGAGGTTGGTTAGGGTTGTAGTCCAGCAGCGACAGTTTGTCAACGAGTTTCGCAGGTGCTTAAGATTTAAATTGTACTCCTAGCACCTGCAATCGGCTGTATATCTGTTTACTTTACAGCAAGCTCGATCGCACCGGCCAATTTCATCATATTTAATAACGCAGCAATATTGACTAAAATATCTTCAAATACGTAGTGAATTTTTTTTCCTCCCTGCTGCTGGCCGTCCGAGTCAATATCGAGAACCCTTTCGCCGATAAATTCCCAGTATTCGAGACCAACTTGACTGCTAAGTCTGCGGTAACAAGGGTTTACATAATCAGGTGCAAATATTTCTATAACTTTAGTACCTGGGCTGCAAAACACTGTGTTAGTCATAGCCGCACCGTGAATTCCAATTACAACTTCAGCAGCAGCAAACAGCGATACTTGTTCGGCAACAGACAGTGATTCGCACGCGATACTCTTAAAGCCAAAGTTACTTAAAACTGCGACTAATTCATCTTCATTAATCACTCTGCGTCTTTGTTTGCGAGATATAAAAATTCGCTGTTTTTTCTCCAAGCCAATGATGGAATCATCCAAAAATTCTCTTCTGAGAAAATCGCAGGCCCATTTTGTACTTTCTCTGATGACACTGCTTGCCAGTAATTGACGAGCTTGAATGTGACTATTATTATCGGTTTCTATAATTTTTTCTAACGGAATACCCAACAAGCTGATTGTTTCTCTCTGAAACGGGAAGCAACACTGATTGACGGCAAATTTATCGATACTACCTATATCTATACCCGATCGGCGGAGCAATTCAATCTGCGGCAAAAACTCAAACATCCAGTGATAATAATTGTAACAGTAGTTTTTCGCTAAAAAAGCTACTGTTCCTTCAATGGCAACCGGAGGAGGCAACCGATCTGAAGAGATAATCAAACTCGGACTACCTGTAGATATATCCTCTAACAGCCGATCGTCTGAAGTAATGACCGCCCGAGTATATGTATCTCCCCAAGCACGTCCGTTAGGGATAACAGCTACAAATGGTTGTGGGTTTTCACCCTCAGTTTCTCTGAAATTAGCTCCCTGGTTTTCGCTGGGTAGAAATTGCGGGGAGAGAACAGATATTTTCGCCTTTGATGTAGAGGTAATTGACTCACTATCGACGGTTGAAGGACAAAATTCACGAATCAGGTGCAGAGGAATTGCTCTCAAGTAACAGGCCATCGCTTCATCCTTTCTGCCTAAATTTGTGAGTAATTTGAATAAATAGTTGTAAGCTTCCTCGGCAGACGGCAGAACTTGAAGGAGTTGGATACAATTCGCGATCGCTTCTGGAATTTTTCCTTGGTTTTCGAGGACAACTCCTAAGTGTAAGTAACCCAACTTACAGTCGGGTTTCTGAGAGATCGACTCGCGGTAACAAGCGCTAGCTAGCTCTAACTTACCTTGAGTCAAATGAAAATTCCCTAAATTTACGAATGACTCGGCACTAACGCTTGTCGGAGCGATTTGAGCAATCTTAAGCCAACAATCTAAAGCTTCCTCCCAGCGGTTTTGCTGACTCAATAAATTGCCCATTTTCAAATAAATATCAGCCCATTTCGGGTTTAAATTAAGGGCTTTTTGGTAAGTAGTTATTGCTTCATCCAGTCGCCCCTCTGCAACCAAACAATAGCCTAATTTGGCAAGGATTGTTGCCGAGTTAGGATTGATTACTAGGGCTTGAGAAAACGAGCGAATAGCCGGGGCTGCTTTTTTCTGTGAGATGAGAGCAGCACCCAGAATGTCGTAGGCTAAAGCGCAATCGGGTTTGATGATGATGACTTGATGGCAAAGTGCGATCGCTTCTGCAAACTTCCCCTCAGTAACACATACAGCAGCTTGGCGGTTGAGCGCGGAAATATCCTTGCGGGCGATCGCTCCTGCATCCGAATTGCTGTTGGAATTGGATTCTCGATCGCTGGTGCTGTTCATCTGTAAAAAATGGAAACTTCGGTAGTAATGTTAGATATTATACCAGTGAATACTACCGATGTCAACAGCACCGCGATCCTCTTCGAGGGCTTCGCTAACGCACTTTTTCAGCCAACAGCCACCTTAACCCCACCCCCAACAAACTGCTCGTAATCCGCCAACAACCACCCCGGCAAACAAGTATTCGCATCCTCAACCCGCAACTGTCCAGGGCGACAAAACAGCATCGTCGCTAACAAATAATTCACAGCTTTATGCCTTCCAAATCCTTGACTTAACTCAGCAACTAACGAATTAAAAACAGCACGTTCAGTTTCATTCAACGGCTCATAAATAAACCGACTAGCGAGAATTGCTTTGTAACCTTTACCAAAATCGCTCCGGTACAAAACTTCTAGTTGTTCCTCAGAAACACTCAGCCACAAATCAGCAATTTGCTGGCGAATTTGCCGCAAATCTGCTATAACCAATTCCGCCGTCGCGTCTATTTCATAAAGATTAATACTACCAGTTAATTGATTGAGAAACTGCGGCAAATAATTTTGTTGGACAATGGTTTCTTCTGTTTGAGCAAATGCACTTTCAAACACCTTTTCATAATCATCAAATAACCACTGTGGCAAACGAGTGTTAGCATCAGGAACCCGCATTGTACCCGGCACAAAGTACAGCATCGCACCCAGCAGAGCATTGATAGCTTGCGGATGCACCAACCCTTTACTAATGTCAGTCAACTGCTGCAAAAATTGCTGTTCCGCTTCAGTCATTGATTCTGCTTGCAAGCCACATCCAAGTATTGCTTGATATCCTTTGCGAACTTCGCCTTGATAAAAAGTTTCCAGTTTTTCTGGCGGAATAGTCAGCCAAAAATCAGCCAGTTGTCTGCGGAGTTGTCGGAGTTCCAAAACTACCGATTCGTCAGATGAATCGATGCGATAGAGATTAACACATCCTAATAATTGATTGGCAAATTGTGGGGATTGAATATATTGAGCTAGCAACTCAGAACTCGATTCGGAATTCACAGCGGTTTTTGGTTCAAAAACTTGTTCGTAATCGCCGATTAACCAGTGTGGCAAACGGTTTCGAGCTTCAGGAATTCGCATGGTTCCCGGTGGGAAATATAGCATCGCGGCAAGTAAGGCATTGATGGCTTGAGGATGCACCAATCCTTTGCTAATCTGCGTTAATTGCTGTAAAAATCTTTGTTCTTCTTCCATCATTGGTTGATGTTGAAAGCCGGAAGCCAGCAGAATTTGGTAGCTTTTTCCTGAATCGCCTTTGTAGATAGTTTCGAGGTTGTCAGCGGGGATGTTTAGCCAGAAATCGGCTGTTTCTTTGCGGATTTGACGTAATTGTGAGATTGCTGAGGTGTTTGATGGATTGGTTTGGTAGAGTTTGAGGGTATTCGAGAGCCGATCGCCCAAATCAGCCACTTTGGGAATGCTATCCTGTAGGATGCGGGATGTTGCTTGATGGCCAGTTTGCCATTTGTGAAAGAGTTGTTGAAATAATTTGGCGATCGCCCCTGAATATGCCACACTATCAAAACAAGCCGGATTAGCTTGCATTTTCTGCTGAATTTCCTGGCGATAGCGTTGCCGCAGTTGAGGATTAGTAGCGAGAGTCACTGCTAGCTGAATGTAAGATGCTTCGCTGTTGGTAATTAAATCAGGCATTTGTAATTCCCGCAGCATCGCCGAACCTTGCCGAAACCGCAAAGCATTTCCTTCCACAACCACCGTCGGTAATCCTACTTGCAAAGGATCGATTAACGATGTCGCCCCAGCGTAAGGATAGGAATCGAGATAAACATCTGCTAGCTGCAAAAA
>JAYUGZ010000445.1:0-10825 GCA_043767465.1 Cyanobacteriota bacterium | reverse complement strand
TAGGGACTAAGGCCAAGCCGTCTCCTCTTCATGATTCTTTAAAGAAGCGGATGATTTCGCGGACGTGGTTGAGAAATTGTCCGTCCGAGGTGAGTTGGGCGATCGCACTTTCGGCATCTCTTGCCAGTTTAGTGTGTTCTGCCTGGTTTGTCGATCGCAAATCTTCTAGTGATGCAGCTAAATTAGTTAATTCTATTCTAGTAGCCCGTTGCTGCCGCTCTTGGACAGCAGCCCAAGAACTCCCATCGTCTGAATTTAATTGAGCAGCCAAATTTCTAACTGTAGATTCTAAGTCTGCAAAGCGGTTGCGAAGTTCGACAATATCTTCGCGCGGGTGGAAAAATTCGCTGCGGATGGTTGTCAGCCGCTGGGCTAAATACTGATAGCCTCGGATAGCTGGACGCATTACAGTTAACAGCAGTGCAGCACCGGAACTAAGATAGCCAACAGCACTAATGCCGGTGGCGGATAGGGCGTAAAGGGCGATCGCGCTACCCAGGTGAAGGGCGATCGCCACAAAGAGCGATCGGCTAGCTAATACAGCAACGTATTTGAGTTGTTCAGCATCGACAGCGATGTTTTTCTTCGTAGATTCTGCCCCTTGCGCTAAAACTTCCTTAGCTTCAAAATGGATATTCCAGGGAACTGTAACTATTAGCAACAGCCATTCAAAAATAGCAATAGCAATTACCCAATCAATAAAACTGCCGACGGAAACGTGCAGCCATTGCAGAATGGCAAAAATTAACAATAGAAATATGCCAACGATGGCACCGAAACCTCCAAAACTATAATACATTGTGATTGCCTTTACGAAATGTTATTTTGATTTTGGATATATTTTGTAAGTGCAGTGGGAGATTGTGTGACACTTAGAAAAGCTGACTATAGAAATGTAATTGCAGGGAGGGCGTGCAGCGAAGCTATCCCGTAGGGAACCGCAGTTTTGGATAACTTAACCATGAAATCGTAACTTCACGGCACTCGAAAAAATGGTAAATGTATAATTGTCAGGGGTTAAACTTGAGAAATTTTGGTTGAAGTACGGTTGAACCGGGAGCTGCTCGATCGCCTGCGGCTGAGATACACTGATTGTGAGGTCGATCGCGCGCTACTGCAAGCTGCATCTGAGAAACCGAGACACCGCTACTGCAACCTGCGATCGGCCACAGCAAAATAGGTGCCAAAATTAACTCTACCGTCTTCAAATTCCCATAACTGCACATCTACAATCTAAAATCAAAAGTTAGCAAGGACAAACCGATGGCGAACTCAACTCTTGGCCTAGAAAATCAACTTTACGATTATCTGTTATCTATTTCCCTGCGGGAACCCGATATTCTCGCTGCACTGCGGAAAGAAACTGCTAAGCATCCTCTGGGTATGATGCAAATAGCTCCCGAACAAGGTCAGTTTATGGAAATGCTAGTGCAGCTTATGGGAGCGACAAAAACCTTAGAAATTGGCGTTTTTACTGGTTATAGCTCCCTGTGCGTAGCTTTAGCGCTGCCTTCTAACGGAAAAATTATTGCTTGCGATGTCAGTGAGGAATATACTTCGATCGCACGACGCTATTGGGAAGCTGCGGGTGTAGCAAACAAGATTTCTTTGCAGTTGGGCCCAGCAATAAATACTCTCGACAAACTCATAGCCGAGGGACAAGCAGGAACCTTTGATTTTGCCTTCATCGACGCCGATAAAGAAAATTATGAGGCTTATTTTGAGCGATCGCTCCAACTGGTGCGCAATGGCGGTTTAATTGTAATTGACAATGTTCTGTGGTCAGGACGAGTTGCCGATCCTGAAGTACAAGACACAAGCACCCTCGCCCTTCGCAGTTTCAACGACAAATTGCGCAACGATCCCAGAGTTACTCTCAGTGTTGTCCCCATTGCTGACGGACTGACTTTGGCCCTGAAACGCCGCTGGGCGACTGTGATGCAGCCCGAACATCAAAACTAAACAGTTGTTTGCGGTTTGCGGTTCATTTTAAAATAGACACAAACCGCAAATTATTTAATAACTCGTGAATTCCGTTGTCTGCATAGAATCAGGTGCGCATTTCGCACCCTACAAACTCAAAATTCTCGGGCAAAGTGCGGATGCGCCCCGTACAGAATGATTTATTTTTAGTTAAGCTGAGGCGAAAATGCTGGGATCAAATTTGCAAGTAAAATTGCCGATTCACGAAACTTTTCAATGTACCGTTCAAGGGGAAGGCTACTGGACTGGGACTTTAGTTGATTTTATTAGATTAGCAGGTTGTCCTGTTGGGTGTCCTTGGTGCGATACAGGCTACGGAAATGGTGGCAAAGGTTTGCCGTCGGTGCCGCAGTCGATCGCACAATTGCTAGATCAACTCCAGTCTCCGAGAGTTGTCATTACTGGTGGCGAACCTTTCATTCACCAAAATTTGCCCGAGTTAGTGGAAGCTTTGTTAGCAACTGACAAGCAGGTGAGTATTGAAACTTCGGGCGCTTATTGGCAGGATGTTTCGCCGCTGGCTTGGATTACTCTTTCTCCTAAAGAGCACGTCAATCCTCAATATCCAGTGCAAGAGCATTTGTGGACTAGAGCTAATGAAATTAAGTTGGTGGTTAGCACTGGCGAAGAAATTGATTTTTACAGAAATTGTTTGGTTGAGAACATGAATATTCCTGTATATTTGCAGCCGGAGTGGGAAAAGCGCGATCGGGCGATTCCGATTATATTGGAGTTACTAAAACAGCATCCAAATTACAAGTTGTCTTTACAAATTCACAAGTTTATTGGTGTCCAGTAAATATCCCAAAATTCTGTAGGGGCCCGTGAGCTAACTATCTATAAAACCCACAAACAATCTCATAAACCCGCCCCATACCCGCCAGCATTTACATCAACATTTTAAAATAAATTTACGGTACATTTTTATTGTTTGTGGGTTGGGGGCGGGTTTACAATATTATTCATTTTTGACATGAATGGTTGGTGAACCCGCCCGTACAAGCCATGAATTTTGTCATAATTTATGCCATTTTTTGAACGATTGCATATTTGTGCGATCGCCCTTTCTTCAGGATGATTGGCAATATAATTGCTCAACCATTGACAACTCAGTTTCATTAAACTATCTAGATCGAGTTCCAAATTCCAGATCCTTAAACTAGCATCATCGCTAGCCGAAACAAGAGTTTTACCGTCGGGACTAATGTTAACATCATTAACTCGATCGCGATGTCCGTCAAAAGTTGCAATCTCTTTGCCGTCTGCAACATTCCACAGTTTAATTGTGCGATCGAAACTTGCAGATGCTAAAGTTTTACCATCGGGACTGAAACTAATGCTTTTTACCCAAGTTCCGTGTCCTTTGATAGTTGTCAATTCTGTGGCTGTTTCTGGATTCCACAATTTAATCGTGCTGTCATCGCAAGCCGATGCTAAAATTTTGCCGTCGGGACTGAAACGGAGGCTCGTAATTCGGCTGTTATGCGCTTTCTGAATGCTGCTTGGGAGAGATTCTAAATTGTTTAAATCCCAGAAAAATATCGTGCGATCGTTCCCTGCGGATGCTAAAATTTTGCCGTTGGGACTGAAGGTGACGCTTCTAACTCTTTCCAGATGTCCTTTGAGAGTTTTAATTTCAGTACCGCTTTCTATGTTCCACAATTTTACAGTTTTATCGATCGCAGATGATGCTAAAATTTTACCGTCGGGACTAAAAACAACGCTGTCAATTCCGCTCTGATGTCCTGAAAGAGTTTTAATTTCGCTGCCGCTTTCTAGGTTCCACAATTTAATAGTGCGATCGCCCGACGCGGATGCTAAAATTTTGCCATCAGGGTCGAAACTAACGCTGGTGACAGCACCTTGATGTCCTAGAAAAGTTTTAATTTCGCTGCCGTTTTGTGCATTCCACAATTTTACAGTGCGATCGCCGCTACCAGAGGCAATTGTTTTGCCGTCGGGCGAGAAAACCGCACTGAAAACATGGCTGCGGTGGCTTTCCAGAACTTTCGGTTCGATGCCGGCGAGGTGCCAGAGTCGTACAGTGCGATCGGTACCTGCGGTTGCCAAAGTACGTCCGTCGGGACTGAAACTAAGCCCTGCAACCCTGCCACTGTGTCCTTTGAGCGTTTGCGACTCGATGTCTCCCAACCGCGATAAATTCCACAATTTGACGGTTCCGTCTTCGCTAGCGGTAGCCAGAGTTGGGCTGTTGCTATCAGGAGGACTAAATTTGACCATCCAGACTTCCTTGCTGTGGGCTTGGAGGGTGGTGAGGAGAGTCAGGTTTTGGACATCCCACAGCTTGACTAAACCGTCTTCGCCAGGCGATGCTAGGGTTTTGCCATCGTTGGAAAAACTGACACTTCTGACAGCGTTGGTATGGCCTGTCAGCGTGGCGATTTCCGTTCCGTCTGCTGGATTCCAGAGTTTGACAGTGCGATCGCTACCGGAAGATGCGATCGCCAATCCGTCGGGCGAAAAAGTGACGTTTGTTGCCCATCCCCTATGCCCTGCAAAGGTTCGTAGGGGCAGTGCCCCCGTGCCTGCCCTGCCGTCTGCTAGATTCCAGAGTTTGACAGTGCCGTCGGAGCCCGAAGATGCGATCGTCAACCCATCGGGAGCAAAACTGACTGCTCTCACTGCGCCCTTATATCCTGTAAGGGTTCTGATTTCTTTGCCGTTGGCGAGATTCCAGATTTTGATCGTACCATCCCCGCTAGCAGATGCGATCGTCTTGCCGTCGGGTGAAAAACTGACATTCCAAACGTTATCGCGGTGTCCGGTGAGGGTTCGTAGGGGCAGTGCCCCCGTGCCTGCCCTGCCGTCTGGGTTCCAGAGTTTGATGGTATCGTCTTCGCTAGCGGATGCGAGGATTTTGCCATCGGGGGAGAAAACGACGTTTTTGACGCTAGCTTGGTGTCCGACAAGCCGATCGCGCTCTCGGATGTTGTAAATTGCTTGTTGGAGGGCGATCGATACTTGCATCTTAGTATCGGATTTTGCCGGACTGAATGCCTCTAATTTTTTAAGTTTATCTGCTGCAATCAGTGCTTCGAGTAGTGCAGCAAAAGGGTTTGAGGCTAAAGTTGTTTTTGACGACACACTTTCGAGGACTATTTTTGTTTCTGCGAGGGAGCGATCGGCTTTGACTACTTGCAATTGTATGGCGATCGCCGCGGCTAAAGATAGCGCTAAAATAGTCGAGCCGATCGCAATTATTTTTCGAGCTTGTTTTTTAGCTAACATTAACTCTGTTTTAGCTTGATGCTGAGCTAAACTTAAAGTTTCATTAGCCTGTGCCAATATTTGACTTTCCTCAGCTTGCAGTGCAAAAGCCAATTCAACTTCTCGCTTTTCCCAATTCTGACCCGCCGCTAAAAAGCGATAATCTAGAGGACTTAAACTTTGATTTTTTGCGCAATCCAAAGCTTCTTGCAGGGCATTTCCCCGCAGCAGCCGCGAATTATCCTCAAAATTGGTAGCATTCCAAGCATTAAAATTTTCGGCATAAGGGCGCAGCTTTCCCAATTGTTTATCTACCCATTCCAGATTGAAAACTTCGGCATAAATTCGGTTGTAAACTTTTAATTTTCCTTGATATTGAACCACCAAACCCGACAGCCGAAGCTCAGTTTGTTCCCGACTGCCATCAGTCCCTATTTCCCGCTGCAAGATTTGCTGGTAAAGCCCCAATAACTGGCCTGCTTTTTGCTGATTTCTCAAAATGCGATCGCGAATAGTTTTCAAATGTTCAGGCTCATCTTGGGATTCCCAATTCTCCACAATCCGCAACTGCACCACCTGTTCAACCGATCGCGAATTTCCCAATACTGATTCCTCCAGCACCAACTTGCACAGCTTTTGCGTCAAAAAAGGTTGTCCGCCCGTCCAATCTAGAATTTGGGCGATCGCACTTTCAGGATTGGCAACTAGCAAGTGCCAACCATCAATCAAAGGCTGCACTTCATCAATATTAAAACCGCCTAAATTTATCGCCTTACCAATATTAAAAGGAGTTTGAGTTTTATCAGCAATCAAATCCGCAGGCGCCGCCACCCCCAACAGCGCAAAAGTCAAACGCCGGTAGAGAGAATTGTCAACTCTTTGATTGTAAAACCAGCGAATCAGAGCAAAAAACTCATCCGTAGAAAAATTCATGCTCAAAACGCGATCGATCTCGTCAACAAAAATAACAATATTTGATTCTATCTCAACTAAAACTACTTCTTCAATAAACAAACTAAACCGCTGGAGAGGCGAGAACAAATCCCGGCGCTCTCGCCACCAATTGCGCCAATTAATTTGATTACATTGCTGACAGCTACTAACCAAAGAATTAACAATACCAACATACCACTTTTCGGGATTGACATCTTCCTTCCCAATCCCAGTTAAATCAATAAAAGCGCAAACAGTACCATCAGCTTGCAATCTTTGCATAGCCCGCACCCGCAAACTAGACTTACCCATTTGCCGCGAATTCAAAACGTAACAAAACTCACCCGCTTTCAAACTTTCATAAAAGTCTAAGTCTGCTTGGCGCGTCACGTAACACGACGCATCTGCTGGAAGACTCCCGCCAATCTGATATTCATCGCTAACTGGAAATTTTCTCGTCATTGCTTGCACCCAAATCTAGATGTGATTGTACGATAACTGCGGTGATTGTCTAGAGTTTGGGTGAAAAACCTGACTTTTTCCTATTTTGGGGATGCTCGATCGGGTAGAGCCTGATTTTCTCCGATAAATTCAAACCCTGAAGCTATTTATCAGCTCCTATAATACCTGATTTTATCACCATTGCCGTTCAGGATTTTTAGCAAGAAACTGATAACATAAAGCGAAAGGTGCAGCAAACAAAACGCGAATATTTAATACTCTGAACACTTTGAACAACAATGCTTGCGTAAGTGATTGCTGTAAATTCCCGATTCTGAGGCGCTATTTTCTAATAGCTGAGTTAATGAGATTTTGCCACAACTAACCTCGTACATTGCCAATCTTACTAAATAAGGATGTCCGCCGATCGCCCAAATCAACTCTCGCAACTGAACATCACCCCAATCCAAGTCGTGAACCCCAGCTAAATCGTGGATTTGCTGGCTGTCAAACTCCAGCAGTTCCACGGGAACCCCCGCATTAAACGGAGATTGGTTCATATCCAAAGGAATATAAACCTCCGTAGAATGCGCCATTACCAAGCGCAGTTTTTGCCAAACATCAGAAATCTTGGCTTTTTCGTGCCAGCTTCGCAGCATCCCCAGAAAATCTTCAACTACTTCTGTGTAGGGAAATATGCGATCGACTTCATCCAATCCCAACACTATTGGAGTTGTTGTTTGTACCAGCAAATACTCTTCAAAGTATACCGTACAGTTATCGTTGCTGCCCAAAATATCCGTATCCCAATACTCGTTTAACTTATTTTCTAACTTTAACTGTCGGCTGACCATCAAGCACAACCAGCGCAAAAATTTATCAAGATTTGTTAAAATCCCTCGATCGGCGGCGCTCAAATCTAAATAAACTGCATGATAATTTTCCCCAACAGCGCCAGCTCAAATCCGGTTCATCAGTGATATTTTGCCCATCATCTCCGGTGCTTTAATCCGAAGCAGAGAACCGGGTTTGACAACCGTTTCGCAGCAGAGAGAGTCGATGCTGGAACGCTCTATATAAAAAGGTGAATCTAAGGCTACCGAACCTTCGGGAAACTGCAAATTTGCCGCCGTCGGTAAAGTAGGGAAAGGTGGATTTGCGTGCAGAGATTGACTTGGTTCTGCTTCATAAGCTCTCCTCAGTGCTTCTTTGAAATTTTTCTTGGTAATTCTTTCTCCCAAGGCTTCTGAAAGCTTGTGCCACAATTTGTTGCCGACATCTTTGTTGAGGTATTCAGCACTGTAGCCGTAAACTTTGGCGATTTCATCGTAACTTTTGCCTTCCCAAGAACCTTGAAGGACTTTCATTTCGATGTCGCTGAGATATGCGATTTTTCTAGCTGGATAAATCCGCAGCCAGGGGCAATAAATTGGTCTTGGAATTTAAGCCAAGTTCCTTTTGCCCGGAGAAACACAGATTTGATTCCAGGCACTGGTTCGCTAGCTGCGGAAGCTGGAGTTTTTCTTAAATTTATGTCACAATATTGGGTGGGTGGTTATGAAAATAATCCGCGCATCGGGGAAAGGCGCAATAATGTTTGGAATCGATATACTGCTCATAACGGAGCGCTTGATGGTACTGAGGCTTGGGCAATTCAGTTAGGAGGAAATAACAATCCCAAAGAGTGGAAATTGCCGCCTGTGGATGCTCAAGGTCGCATTCTTGATGATTTTGGTAATTTGCAGATGTATGCGGGTGTGTTGCCGGATGGAGTTGATATTTTTGTGGCTGTGAATCAGAGGGCGGATCAGAAGTGTGTTGAGGCTAAAGGTTACAATTGCGGGGATGCTTACGGGCTTTTGAATAATTTTATTTTGTACGGTGTTTCTCGGGTAAATTGGAATATGGTTGCACCGAGTGCTGTTGTCAAATAATATTGATAGGTAAACCGCAGATGCGAGGCAGATGCAACACAGATAAACGCAGATTATTCGTAGGGTGTGTCGCCATTCTTTAATCCCAAAACTCAATCGATTATCTAGCAAGCGACGCACCTAACAGATGGGAATTGTCTCAGGTGCGTCGCTTTCAGATTGTCGCTCTTGATGCAAGGATTGTCGATGGCGACGCACCCTACAAATACTTTTTATTGGGCTGCTTTCACTTGTTCCGATTTACGGTAAACTTAAGACTCAATTTAAATATGAGTTTTTGAACAAGCCCATGAATTTCCGCTTCCTACTGTGTACTTCCATCAGTTGAGCGCGATAAGCAGACCAGTCAACATTTCGCCCACTTTGTAAATAGGCAGTGCGGGCTTTTTCTAGCCACCTAATCGCACTATCGTACTCGGCTGATTTCATTTGATTTAGAATGGATTCAGCGCGGCGACTAGCATTGACGATTACCCAATCGGGGCGATGGGGAATTGCCGCCGCCATGACTCGGTGAACCAGTTCTGAGTCGTAGGATGTGTCAACAATGGCGATCGCCTCTTCAATCAGTCCCTCATGCAGAAAAATATCAACCTTCGCTTCGGTAGAATTGTAGTTTTGAGTGGCTTTTAAAATAGCCAATAAATCTACTTTCAAAGTTGGCGAATTATCTCCTGATAACTCCTGTAATGAAAGATAATCATTCAAGGAAGGTTTAATTTCAAAGACTTTAAGTTTGGCATTAAACGCAGCTTCTTTTTGACCCAATCCATCGGCTAATTCACTCATACAAATTGCCAGTTTGTAGGTAGAATTGCCGGGTAAATTTAACCCAGCTTGACAAATTTTTAGAGCTTCTTCTGAGTATCCGTCTTCTTGTAAAATTTGAACTAGAGCAAAAGCTTCTTCCACTGATGTCATCTCGGTTGTGGCAGCTTCCACAGCTTCTTCTATTCTCCCCAAACGAGCTAACATCGTCAGATATTGTTGAATACAGCCTTCTGCTTTGGCTAGGTATAAGTATTCTTTGTCGCGATTCTGGCGATCGAGAATTTGCAATCTAGTCAAGGTTAAGTCATGAGCATAATCTGGTGCGTCAACAGCCCAAATTCCTTGTCTAGTAAGGTTTCCTTCTAGTATCTGCTGGAGTGGCGGGTAGTCCCAACCTTGGCGTAAAGCTTCCAAGCTCATACTGAAATCACAATCCCATTCATCTTTCCAACCTTCTAACATCACCTCGAAATCTATTTCTTCTTCAGCAGTTAGCTCAGCCGTCAAAATGGCTGCTGTCCAAGCTTCATCTAAAGCATTAGTGATTTCATAACTTTCAAAACCATATTCTGCTACGTCATCCCAATCATCAACACAACCTGAGGTAATGGCTTCTAAAATTACTAAAGCGTTTTTGCCGTCTCCATGTTCGCTGAATTCCTGGGCTTGCTGAATCAGTTCTAAAATTTCTTCTGTAATCGGGTCTTCTTCATCATAACCATATTCATACTCGGAATAATCCTGAACTTGTCGGAAAATTTCTCGCACTTGTCGCCGAAAAGGAGCAGGATCGATCGCACTTCGGCGATGTGTTGTCGTCAGTTGGTTTGTCGGCGCAGACACAGCGTTTGAGTTGACGTATTCTGCGATCGCACTTATGAGTGACGGTTCGTTGTCCACTAAATGCTCTACTAACTCATAGACTTGGGCGTGGTTGAGGCGAGAGAGCAAGTCTTCTAGCGTTTCGCCCTGTTCAATTATTTCTGGTTCTCGCAGACACAAAAACAGCGTAGCGATAATGTGTTTGCACCATCCATCGCCATCGTCAGGACAAGTGCAGCATACTCCATATGTTAATCCCGCAGGATCGAAGGGCAGGGTAACACTGTAAGGTTCAGATTGAGAACCGTATACTGTTGCTTGCACCATATTGCCGCGGAGGACTGCGCTAGTAACATTGCCACCTAAATAGTAATCTTCACCCCGGTTGAGCGATCGCTCAGAACTGTTATTCTTGATGATCGTTTCACTAAGTTTGGGAATCGGCATGACACCAGACCTCAGCAATTAAAGGATTAGACTCGATTTTACTTCAGAAATGTACTTGATCTACGAATGGAATAGCTTATACCGAATCTGGTTTTATGACCTTTTTGATTAATCAACCGCAAAGGCGGAAAGGGCGCAGAGAGAAGAGGAAAAAATAACAGGGGTAATCGTAGCGGATTTGGTATAAGTAAGTCTGCCCCAACAGTATATAATCCTCTGAAGGTCATTTTTGATCCAAAGCCCTTAAACAAGAGTTAGTATTTTCC
>JAYUGZ010000444.1:0-4348 GCA_043767465.1 Cyanobacteriota bacterium | reverse complement strand
CAGAACTTCCCAAACTGCGGCCCGTGGTGGAATATAAAATTGAAACCACGCTCAGCCCGACAGGAGCTTCCGAGTTGCTTCCCGAGCTGCGCAGCAAGCAAGCAGACGGGCTAGCAATACGCATAGAAACACTTCAAGAAAAAGGAGTGCTAGAACCAGCAAAACCCGAGGTGAAAAAACCATGACAGCAGAATTTATTGCCACCGGATCACAAGCAGAAGAGGCAGGGACTCAGGAAATATTTGGAATTAAGCTGACACCCCAAGTCCAAGCAATAGCCGTCGCGGTTCTGGGCCTCGTCGTTGCCGCCGGCATCGGCTACCAGTTTGTACTGCCAGAATTCCAAAAAGGCAGCGAAATCAAGCAAAAAATTAGCGAAAGCAAGCAAACGCAACTGCAATTGCAAGCTCAAATTCTCAAAAAGGCAGAAGCAGAAGCAAAACAAGAAGAAGCAAAACAGCGCCGGGCCAACGTGACGGCAATGTTTGCCAGCGACGCGAGCGCGACCACGCTGCTGCTTGACATGACCCAACTGGTGAACATAATCAACGCCGGCGTGCAAGGTGACGAGCAGAAGGCTAAAATTACCAAATTTGAGCCGGATATCCCCCCAGCAGCAGCAGCACCAGCGCCGGGAGCACCAGATCCTGATATTCTCAGCGATACGTCCTTCGGGCCGTCCCTGGCTGGCAAGCTCAGACGCAAAAAATTCAAGGTAGAGTTTGAAGGCAATTTCGCTCAAACCCGCAATTTTATGCGTAACTTGGAGTTGATGCAGTCGCTGTTGGTAGTGAGGAATTTGAAATCTGAATTGCTAGCATCAAATCAGGCAATCCAAATAGATTTTATAAAAGGCACAATCATCCCCGTGGAACAGCCGCAAACTAAAATTAAAACGGCTTTTGACTTGCACGCGCTGCTGCCGTTAAAGGAAGTAGAAAAACCGCCAACTCCGGCTGCGAGTCCTGCTGCTGGGGCAACTCCGGCTCCGAGTCCTGCTAAGTAGCGGTATTTTTGCGGATATTAGCTATTGTTCTCAAGTCGCTGTTTCAACAGAAGGTAGAAGGCAGAAAGTTGAAGATTGAAGATTTAAGGTAGAAGTCCAGCAAACATGAATGCCAGAAAAAAAGTTGTTTATATGGCTATCTAAAATGAGAATTTGTGCCGAACTTTTTCTAACTTCTTCATTCAAAAAAAGTGCGATCGCTTGAATATTTCAGTCAGTTGAAAAATGCTGACCACAGACTGCGAACAATAAATAACAAAGTGTAGTGGAGGAGAGAACGTGAAACAGCATCTACGGTTAAGTGGAGGACTCTTGTGCAGCGTTGCCGGAGTTCTGATCGTGCAAGCGCCCGTATCGGCCGCGCCGACTCAAGTCACAGGAGTGCAAGTAAGTCAAGCCAATAATGGGGTAAGTATTGTCCTGGCTACCGAAAAGGGCGATCGCCCGCAAGTTTTCGCCATCAACAACGGCAATACCTACCAAGCCACAATTACCAACACCAAGCTCCGCCTGCGCCAAGGCAACAGCTTCCGGCAAGATAACCCAGCTCCGGGCATTTCTTCGGTAGAAATCACCCAGGTAGACGCTAACAGCATCCGCGTGGTGGTGGCAGGCACCACAGGAGTTCCCAACGGACAAGTGGTCCCCGGACAAGGCCAAAGCATCGTCCTCAGCGTTGCCGGACAGGGAGGCACAGTGCAGTCTGCCCAAGCTGCACAGCCTGGATTGCCCGCGCTAAACCAAGCCAATTCTGCGCCCCCGCCACCTCCGGGACTGCCGCTGAGCCCAACAACTTCCCGGCCGGCTCCCCAAATTCGCACCTCGCAAACCCCGGGCGTGTTGCTGGCAAATCCCGAAGTTACTGTCACTAGGAACGATCGCGCGCCGCTCCCCAGCGAAATACAATCTCAGAACAATCAAGCTCCGCCGTTCCAGCCGCGGGCTGTAGCGCCGCCCTTGGGAGATATCGCCGTATCTAACATCGCGCCGGCTGGGGCAAATATCGAACTGAGTTCGGGAGAACGTATCCCCCGCTTGGTACTGCGCGATGCCCCAGTCCGCGACGTGTTAGCTCTGCTGGCCCGCGCAGCAGGATTGAACATTGCTTTTACAGGCGGTGGAGCCCCCGGCCAACCCGGTCAAGCCGCTCCGGTGGTCGCACCAGGAGCAGCAGGCGCTGCCGATGAAGGGCCGAAGATTTCCTTGGACATCGAAAATGAGTCGGTGCAAGATGTTTTCAACTACGTGCTCAGGATTAGCGGGCTGCAAGCCAACCGCGTCGGGCGCACGATTTTTGTGGGAACTAATTTGCCTCTGGACTCGCGCAATATCATTGTTCGGACTTTGCGGCTCAATCAAGTGCGATCGACCGATGCAGCAAACTTTTTGAGCGCTCAAGGTGCGGAAACTCAACTCCCGATTACTCGGGTGACTATCCAAACCGTGGGCCAGGGAAATGCCGCGCGGGATGTGGAAATTCGGGAACCAGACATTAAGGCGATCGGTGCCAAGGACGGCAACGGGCCGCTGTTGCTGAGGGGACTGTCGGTACTGGCCGATTCTCGCCTCAATTCCATCACTTTGGTGGGCGACCCCCGCAAAGTTGACATTGCTGTAGCTTTCTTGAGTCAGCTCGATCTGCGCCGCCGTCAAGTGGCTGTCAACGTCAAGGTGATCGATGTCAACTTGCTGGGAAACAACAGAAGTAGCAGCAGTTTCTCTTTCGGCATTAATAACAATTTCTTTGTCAATGATAACGGAGCAGCAAGTCTCAATTTTGGTGGCATCAATCCGCCCACTGGGACTGACCTTGGGGGGATCAACGCTCGGCCGATTGTCCAGAATCCCATCGGAAACGCGACTCCTTTCTACGATCCGAGGGGCAATTTAATCAACGTTCCCCTGACTGGAAATGGTGGCGGGTTGTTCGTCCAGCCGACAGCGCCGATTACTAATGACCCCACACGAGTCGGGATTAGCGATTACACGCCGTTTAACCCCACAACCCCGAATTCGATCGGAAATGCGACTTTCGCCCTGTTCCCGTTCTTCCAGTATCCGAGGAGGTTCCTGTCAGCGTTGCAGGCAACTATTGAGACTCGGAATGCCAAAATCCTGACCGATCCGACTCTGGTGGTTCAAGAAGGAGAAACGGCCAATGTGAATATTACTGATGAGGTGATTACTAACATTACGTCGCAAACCCAGACTACCGGAAATACAAGCACCACAACGGTGACGGCGGTGAAAGACAAGGGTGGTTTGCAGTTGGGCGTGGCAGTTGATCGGGTTGACGATAATGGCTTTGTCTCTCTGCGGGTGAACCCGATTATCAGGACACCAGGCACCACTCAAAACCTGGCTACGGGCGCGAGCACGAATACTATCACGTTGTTGGGCGAGCGCTCTTTGCAATCCGGGCTGATTCGCCTGCGGGACGGTCAGACTTTGATTGTTTCGGGGATTATCCGCGACGAAGAACGGATTCTAGCGAACAAGATTCCGATTTTGGGAGATTTGCCGATTATCGGTTCGCTGTTCAGGAGAACCGAGAAGGCGAACCAGCGGGCGGAGTTGATTGTGTTGCTGACGCCACAGATTTTGGATGATAGCGATCGATCGAACTTTGGCTACCAAAACAGCATCAGTCCCGACGCCCGCCAACTGTTGCAACGCAGTCAGCCCGTCCAACCGAGACAGTAGAAAGTTCGGCAGAAGGAAGTTCGGCAGCGGATTGTGTAACGGATGTAGCGGATGTAACGGATGGAAGCCCGATGGAAGTCGGAAGAATCTAGTGCCTGTCTGCTGTCTGACGATTAGCTGAGTCTCGATTACCCTGGCGCCCCCTGGTTGTAGGGGGGGACAAGAGCGTCGTCCCAGTCCGCCAACTATCCGGGGAGAGGGACAGGATTCTTCTCAAAGTCCCCCTTGCTTTCGGGGGATTTAGGGGGATCTAGACTAGGCTATAAACAATAGATACAAAGGTTTTTAGACAATTGTTGACACCAAGGGGAAGAGGTTTGAGGGAAAGAAATTTTTCTTTTCCCCTTGACAATTCAGACTTTGTTCCTTTTAATTCACCTTCTTTCTCTCAGAAGGAATCAGGAATCAGGAAAAAAAGTTTTGTTTAACCCTTGACAAATGACATTTTATTCCTGCTGTTTCCGCTTATTTCCCCATTTCAAATCCACTCCCGGCGAGAAATCTTGTCTCCGAGGTCGTATTTTTTTACCTAAATTTGGGGATTAATTCAAAAAAATGTCTAAATCCATATAAATTAAAGGTTCCACCGATCCATAAGGGTCGGCAAGACTTTAGAATAATGCAGTGAAAATTAGATGC
>JAYUGZ010000443.1:0-4352 GCA_043767465.1 Cyanobacteriota bacterium | reverse complement strand
TCGGGTGTGAGATTGTCCGCACGGATGTAAGCAGCCCAGTGGATGTCTGTCATGCCGTCGGCGATGATTTTTTGCAATAATTCGATCGCATCATCGATAAATTTGCGCGCCGGGATAAATTGGGCGTCGGTAAACCAGAAGTTGCGGATACCTCGATCGTACAATTGACGCATCTCCGCCACCACCTCATCCGCCGGATTGATCCGCACTTGCTTACCTTCAATCACCGTATAAATGCAGTAACAGCAGTTGTGAGGACAGCCGCGCTTGGTTTGGACTCCGAGGTAGAAGTCCATATCCTGTAGATAATAGGAAAATTCCGGCCAAATAGTCTCGATGTAGTTATAGTTGCAAGCAGTTTTCTCGATGTTGGCTGGCTTTTCGTGAATTAGCCGATCGCGCGGTACAGTTTCTCCTGCTACATAACACCTTTCTTGACTCAAATCCTCGCCCTTAATCAACTTCTCCAGCAAAGCCTCGCCTTCGCCCACCGAAACCACAGTCCCGGCCGGCAAACTGCGCCCCAACTGCTCGTAAAACACGCTCACAGCACCGCCACCGACCACTGCACGGGCTTCCGGATGGTATTTCCGGGCCCGCTTCAATCCGCGTTTCAGTAGTCCCAGATTGCGCCAGAGTTCGGTGTAGTAGGACGTAGCCAAACGCAATCCTCCGAGTGCTCCCCGGAACTTGGTTAGGAGATTTTTGGCGTAGTAAAACTCGAAGGCATTTTGCAGCGGATTTCCACCTCTACCGCCGACGGGGGCGTAAATTTGAATATCCCGCCAAGAGAAAACTAACAGCGTTGGCTTAAACTCATCGATGATGGCATCCAAACCTTTAGCGTAATCCAGCGGGGGCACTGCGCCTAAGTCGAAAATCCGCTGTTGGACATCGGGAAACAGCTTGTGCACATGATCCGAAAGGTACACAACCCCGATCGGGAAAATGGGATTGCAAGGGAGGCGAACGTACAAAACTCGGTTTTCTCGGCTTTCCATGATTGCCATATCCTAATGTGGAACTTTTTTAACTATGTTTATATTCTTTTAATATAACTTTACACTCTGTCTAATTTTCGCAATTTAATATTAAATATTCTTAAATTTTGCTAAGCAGCTTAAGGTTGAGTTTGTTGGTGTCGAGCGGCGAAATCAGCATAAAAAAGCTAATTTTTCGGGAAATACAGCGTAATTTGACCTAAAATCGCAGATGGGAGTCTAAAATCTGATATTTATCTGGCTAAGTTTAAATTTAAGTGCGATCGGTCTCTCATGTGTTATTGAGTTGGTAGTCGGCTTTACAGTAGGCCGGGATCGCAAGATGTTAGCCTGAGAAGATAACTAAAACTTTTAGGCAAAGCCCCTTAGCAGTTATGGCTCAAATTCTTGACCCAGTACCCTCAAACGCCGACAGCAAGATTCTCTGCTGCTACGTCAACGCCACCAGTCAGATTCAGATTGCTCGCATCTGCAACATTCCTAACTGGTATTTTGAACGAGTGGTATTTCCCGGACAGCGTTTAGTATTTGAAGCGATGCGGGCCGCAGCATTGGAAATTCACACCGGGATGATGGCCAGTGCAATTTTGTCGGATAAAATTCCTTGCGATCGCTTGCAAATTAACGAAGGCCCCTATTCTGCTATCAATCCTAGCAGATCCCGAGAGCAAGCTAAGGGCGATCGCGCAGTAATTGCCGGCCGCCCCAAATCCCGAGAAATCTCAGAACCTTTGACAGTACCTGCGCTAACCGCCGTCGATTAATTGAAGTTGTGAGTTTTGAGTTATAAATTGTCAGTTAATTGATAACTGCTCAAAATTCCAACTTCTGCAAAACGGTAAAAACTCAACAGTTAAGAATCAAAGTTTCTGAATTGAATTTTAGATAAAAACTCGAAACAGCAAATATTGTCCTGTTTTTCATATTTGCCTGAGTTTTGTTCATCGGCGGGACAACTGTGCAAAAATAGCATTAAACAGCTTCTCCAATTTCAGCCATGTCAGCACAACCGATCGCACTTACGCCATCTTCCTCCCCAGTATTTGAGCCGGCAGTATTCCGGCTTTCTCCCCTGATTAGAATCACGCTGTTGAGTTTGTACGTCGCCCTGACAATTCCCTTGCCGTTTTTGTCGGAAGTCACAAAAGCACCGGTTCCTCCCGCGGCACTCTGGGCGGCAATTGCGATCGGCGCAGCGGGCTTGTATGGCGTGCTGTGCGAACGGGTAATCCTCAGCGAGGAGGGGATTCAAGTCACCTATCCGAAGTGGTTTCCGCGCGTGTTTCGCAGGGGTTGGACTCTTCCTTGGACTGAGGTGAAAGCTCTCAAACCTCGATCGACCGGTCAAGGCGGCTTGGTTTACTATTTTCTGAGTCATTCGGGTGAAGGTTATCTGTTACCGATGCGGGTGGCTGGATTTGGTAAATTCGTGCGTTTGGTGGAAGCGAAAACGGGTATTGATACTAGAGATGTTCGCCCTTTGTCGCAGCCTTGGATGTATATTATTTTGCTCTTCTGTACGCTGCTGCTACTGTTGGTGGATGCGTGGACGATCGCAACTGCGATCGCACTTCAAGGTAATCTGTAATATTATCTCTGTTGTGTATTGAGTCTTAGTCTTGACACTCAGTCGTAGGGTGTGTCGCACGAGAACAATCCCTAAATTTCACGCTATATCTCTGGTGCGACGCACCTTACACATTATTAAAACTTTTGCGGGGTGGGCCAGAAAGCCCGCCCCAAATATCCGATCAACTAAAAAATATTTAGTTGGGTTTGTTTCCTTAGCCCTTGAAAAGAACAGGTGCGTCGCTATAAAATTGTCGCTCTTTTTTGAGGATTGTCGATGGCGACACACCCTACTGCTCAAAATATTCAGGTTAAATGTGGAACATTTTATCAAACACGCCGACAAATAAAAAACCCGGTTTATTTAATTAAGAAGCCGGGTTTTTAGGTATTCTATTGTTGATTAGAAGTTACTTAACTTCAGCAGATTTCCGAGTGTTACGCGATTCGTAGTAAACTCCAGAACCTGTATCGGAGACAAAATGACAGTCCCAGTAAGAGCGAATAAAGCTCTTCCAAATTGGATCTGTTGACTTGCGATAATAATCTCCCAACACTGGCTTGATGGCTTCAGTTGCTTCCTTCAAGTTATAGTGCGGGATGCTCAAGAAAATGTGGTGGGCTACGTGAGTACCGATGTCGTGATGGATGGAGTTGATGATTCCATAATCGCGATCGATCGTAGATAACGCACCTTTGAGGAAATTCCAATCATCTCCGCGATACCACGGAATATCGGATTCTGTGTGGTGCAGGAATGTTACCAAATCCAGCCACATCACGAATACTACGTAGGGAACTAGGTAGAACTTCAGTAAAAACAGCCAACCAAACTGATAGGTTAACGCACCTAAAAAGGCTACCATCAACACTAAGGATGCGGAACTCGTTAACACGTCTGCTTTTTCGGAAGGACGGAAAATCGGGCTACCGGGCATGAAGTGAGAACCTTGCCGATCGGGCGATCGCTGAAACAGATAAATTGGGTAGGCAAATAACAGCAGATAAAAACGTCCTAGCTTCTCGTACCAGGTCATTTCATTGTATTTGGTCTCCGACACGGGATACCAGCTTTCATCGTTATCCAAGCTACCTGTATTCGCGTGGTGGGTTCTGTGGCTGATCCGCCAACCGTGGAAGGGTACAAGAATTGGTGCGTGGGAGAGGTGTCCGATCAGGTTGTTGAGCCATTTGCTCTTAGAAAATGAACCGTGTCCGCAGTCGTGGCCGACTACAAACAATGCCCAAAACATGGTTCCCTGCATCAACCAAAAGATTGGATAAAATAACCAGGAATCGAGGCTGTAGGCGATCGCATATAAACCTGCGATTATCCCAAGATCCAAAAAGAAATAAGCTAGAGATTTCCAGGCTGAGGGTTCAAAACAGTGCGCTGGAATAGCATCTTTGACATCTTTAAGAGTAAAAGGTAACTCTTTTGTACGAGAGGATGAGCTTTGATTACTCGGCTGATTGAGAACAGTATTTGATTGCACGAAGTTTCCGATTTAAGCTGACTTGAGAAACCACATTCCGCCTTTTAACAGTCACTTTGGGCCCGCAAGGAGCCATATTTTTTACTCTGCAAGGGTTTCTAAAGTTCTTTAGTTCGCATGAATAGCCCGCGATTCTCAAGCAATTTGGCTTGGGGAATACTTCTGTGGGAAAATTAGCGCGATCGACCCTGTTATCTAAAAAAATCTCATGTGTCCGTTTTTAGTGCGAAATGCGACTTCAATACTGAGATCACACTTCTGGAGGAATTAGCTCCAGTTCGCAGGT
>JAYUGZ010000442.1:0-4354 GCA_043767465.1 Cyanobacteriota bacterium | reverse complement strand
GTTTATCTGGTTTGAATTCTAAGGCTTTGTCGTAGGAGGCGATCGCATCTTCAAGCCTGCCTAAATTAGCCAGTCTATTGCCCCGATTAAACCAGGCTTCGTGGTAATCTGGTTTGAATTCTAAGGCTTTGTCGTAGGAGATAATTGCCCCTTCAAAATCCCCTAAATCACCTTGCTCATCTCCTCGCTTTTTCCATTTCTCAGCCTCTCCATCAACACCCTCTCCCCCCTCACCCGAAACTACCGGAAACTTAACCAAAATCTCCCTACCAACATTCCCCGCCGCCTCTGACAATTCCCCACCCGCAACTCTACCCAACAACTCCAACCTGCGCGCCAATTCCTGAAGCGATACCACGGCATCCGCAGACGCTGTACTCCCCTGCGCGCCCTCCAACAATCGATCGCCAAACCTCCGCAACCAAGCCGCCAATTCACCATTTTTAATCCGTTTGGCGATTAAGAATCCCGCAACATCGCCTCTTCCCCGGCCCTGATTCACCCCTTCGAGAAGTTCCATCAACTTCGCCTCGTATTCCGCATCTGTCAAAGTTGGCCCAGGTTGAGGTGGTGTCGGTTCAATCTTCGGATTGGTGCGGAATAGCCGCTGAATTAATTGTTTGAGGAATCGCCAGATTTTATCTAACATTGGTGAGATGGTGAGGCGGTTTATTTTTGTTATTGTAGCAGGAATTGTGGGGATTGGTTATCGTCTTGAACACCCGGCGGTTGAAACCGCGTCTACACAAACATAGTCCGCCTCCGCGGACTAAGAGATCAGAGATATTTGAGGCTATTCAAGGGATTTTGGAAATCAACCCAATATTTGTTTATATTAGTCCTATGTTTAAGGTGCGTCGCTATGAGATTTTTGCTTTTTTTTTCAGATATTTTCGAGGTATCCACACCCTACAAATACTAGGGTGAGTGACTCAATTAATTGTACAACCGTTCAGAAGTGTCATTGCGAGGAACGAAGCAATCTTAGTCTTGGCGATTGCTTCGTTCCTCGCAATGACAAATAATAGACATGACGCATCTAAGTAGGTAAGTGCAAATCATATAAAGCTATCATCAGCCTTGCGATTGCTTCGTTCCTCGCAATGACAGATTATATCTAAGTAGGTAAGTGCAAATCATATAAAGCTATCATAAACCTTGCGATTGCTTCGTTCCTCGCAATGACAGACATACATATTTTTCAGTTGATTATAAATCTAGGTCAATTCAACGCGGGGGCTGCGCCTTCTACTGGCCTCACAATTGCGGGTTTATTAGTAGATTTTGGCTGAAAAAGTGCCTTCAGTGCCTTGTCGAGATTTTCTGCCATCACAATTCGATTTTCGTAGGCAAGAATCACTCTAATTAACGTAGGCAAACTATTGCGCTCAGCCTCTAAATAAAGAGGTTCCACGTACAGTAAAGATTGTTCGATCGGAATCACTAATAAATTGCCTTGAATCGCCTTTGAACCCTGCCGATTCCACAGAGATATTTGTTCGGAAATCACCGGATCTTGGTTGATTAAAGCTTCTATCTGTTCGGGGCCGTAAACTAATCGCTGTTTGGGGAATTGATACAATAGCAACTTACCATAATCATCGTCATCCGATCGCCCTGCAATCCAAGCAATTAAATTATTACGGCTGACTGGCGTAAATGGCAATAGCAAAATAAACTCTTCTGATGTTTCTGTCGGCAGTTTCGTAATCAAATAATACGGTTCTACGGGCTGCTGTTTGCCACCATAAATCTCATTAGGAACGCGCCACAAATCCTCCCGATTGTAAAATACCTGCGGATCTTCCATGTGATAAGTTAACAACCGTTCCGATTGAATGCTCAACAAATCTACGGGATATCTAATGTGTTTGCGGAGTGCCGGAGGCATTTTGTCAAGGGGTTTGAACATTCCAGGACAGATAGCCATCCAACTCTTAATAATCGGATCGGAAGGATTGCTAACGTAGAAGTTAACAGATCCGTTATAGGCGTCAATGACGACTTTTACCGGGTTGCGGATGTAGTTGAATTCATTTTTTCCTGGATCTGAATAGGGGTAGCGATCGCTCGCTGTGTAGCCATCGATAATCCAGTAAAGATAGTTCGGAGATTTATCATTTACCGAGGGATAAGGTTTAATTTTGTTACCAATTTTATTCGGTTTTTTTTCTATTTCTCCTTTGGTAAGATTGGCATTTGCTACCACTAAATATGGATCGGAATCGTAGCGCAAAAAAGGAGCAATCGCCCGGACTCTTTTGTTAATATTGCGGCGATAAAGTAACTTAGTTTCTGGTATAAAATTGCGGGTTAACGCCATTTGCCAATTTTTGAGATAACTCGCAAACAGCCAGCGCTTCCATAAAGAGTCGATCGCAATTCCGCCCGTACCGCTGTAGGTATTGTAAACATTGTCTTGGCCGCTGGGATAGTCGAATTCCTTGACTTTTGTCGGTGCGATGGCGTCTGTATCGGTGACTTCGCCGTAGTAAATGCGCGGATAGCCGATCGGGATACTGGCCCGAATGCTATCTTTAGTGACATCTAAAGTAGTGTCTCCTGTCTGGGCTGTAACCCCAATATCCTTGACAAAATAATCGGGTAAACCGCCGCTACCGACTGTGTTTACGGGAGAAAGAGTAAAGCCGTAACCGTGAGTGTAGACGAGGTGTTCGTTTACCCAAGTTTGAGCTTCCGCAGCCACCGCTGTATAATCTAATTCCCGCGCCGCCAGAATTACTTGCTGGCTTTCCACATCTCCCTTTTTTGCTGCTGCGTTTTTGATTGTGTAGCGATCGATATCCGCATCAGGAAATGTATAATAAGGTCGAATTTGCTGTAACTGTCGGTTGGCTTGCAGTAGTGGCTGTTTGTCCCACAGCCGGATATTGCTAATAGTAAGTTTATTTTTTTCTAAGTCTTGATATGTAAGTTTCCCGCCTGGATCGAAAGTTTTAATTTCAATTTTTTTTAGGTCAAAAGCTTGTTGAGTATAGGCAATGCTGCGCTGGATGTAGGGCTGTTCGCGGGCTAGTTCGTTGGGTTTAACTATCAGTTGCTGCACAATTTTTGGCAGCAGCCAACCTAGAGATATACTTAAAGTCAAAAATGATAAGATGATTTTTTTTAAGTTATGATTGTTGATGTTTAATTGGAAAACAGGCCAAAGCATGAAAAGTGCGATCGCCCCAGCCACTATACTCAAAAATCCATAGACGGGAAGCCGCACCGTCACGTCAGCGTAACCAGCCCCGTAGGTAACGTCTCCGCGCGAGTACAGCAAGGTGTAACAGCCCAGCCAATACAGGAGTGAGACGGCGACCATGCAAGCTGCTCCCAAGGCGTACAAGTGTCGCTGCTGCGATCGCGAAAACCCCAAAAATATGCCTTGACTGAGGCTGTTTCCCGCCAGCAAATAGGTTAAAGTGCAAGATACTAAACCGTACACAGATACAACAGTCAGCCCGAAACTTAGCAATTCTAAAATTGGGAAAATAAATACATAAAAGCTAATATTTTGGTTAAAAAGAGGGTCGGTTGTGTTAAAGTTAACTGGGTGAAAATATTGTAAAACTTTTATCCAGCGACTGCTGGCAATCAGCCCGATCGCCAAACTGAGCAAAAGCGCGATCGCCCGCAACCAAAAATCCGGCTTAATTGCTACAGCCAACATCATCCCCAGCAGCAAGCCCAACTGCCACCAATCAGACGATAGCTGCACAACTATTTCCTGGATTGACTTAAATCCGAACTGAATGGGCGACGAAGACAAACCCCCAACTATCCTAAAATCGGCGATGCTACCGACAGCTAAGAGCACGCAGTGAATTACTGTTAAACTGGCGATCGCACTTAATCCAAATATCGCCAACAACAGCCAGCGAAACGCAATTTGAGATTTAGCAGCAGGTGATTGATGATTTTTCTTCGTGTTTCTGCCACTTGCGGGCGCGATTAACTGGCTAAAAACAGGTGATTTGATGCTATTTTCGGTGGGAAGTTGCAGGCGGCGGGCTAGGGCTAAATTTCCGAAGAAGAAGGCGGAAGATGCCAAAAGTGCGATCGCGCCCAGCAACCCTTGAGTTTTCAGTTTTAACAGCAAAACCTGAAGATATCCAACTTCCTCAAACCACAGCATTTCTGCCGCAATCCGCGAGGAAAACTCAAAAACTAACCACAGCCCTACAATAAGTAGAATTAGTTGATAAATTCGCCTTCTTAAGTTCATAATAAGGAGTTACAAATAGGGACATAGCATTACCCGTTGGTATCAACTTAGGACTAAAACCGTTCAAAAATCTCGCTTTTATCCCAAACCAGATCCCCCTAAATCCCCCTTAAGAAGGGGGAC
>JAYUGZ010000441.1:0-4357 GCA_043767465.1 Cyanobacteriota bacterium | reverse complement strand
AAACCTCATCCATCCGGTGAGAAATAAAACCGCCGATATTTGGTGCAACTCCCGGCAATTTACCAAATTCCTGCCGCAATGATTCCAAAGTTTTCGGCCGATTTTTCATCCCTTCCTCGCTCAAACCGATGTCGATGTGAGCCAAATTGACACCCGCAGCATCAGCATCTCCCGGAGCTCTGCCCGATCGCACTTGTACGTATTCAAACCTGGTATCATTCTTAAGTGCATCTTCGATCGCAAAAGCCGCACTATTCGTCGTCTCCAAAGACACCCCCGGATAAAGTAGAACAGTATTCACCAAAGTTTGCTCCTGAAACTCCGGCAAAAACACCCGTCCAAAAGATGGTATAATAATTAATACTGCCACCATACTAGCAGCAGCAAAAGTTAAAATAATCGCCGAATAGCGCATTGACAACTCTATAAAAAAGTGATATATTTTTTTGCAAAATCTCGGCAACCAAGGTTCCGCAGCACTCATGTTTTTGTTAGGCAACAAGATAGCGCAAAGGGCGGGAGATATTAACAGTGATTCGAGACTAGAAATCACCACAACAACTAGATAAGTAATCCCCATCGGCGTAAAAATTCGCCCTTCTACACCGGGCAAAGTAAAAATTGGCGAAAACACCACAATGCCAATAACAGTCGCTCCAATTAACGAATCGCGCACCTCCTGACTGCCGTCAAAAATCACATCCATCACCGGGCGCGGATGATGAGAAGCCGTGTTTTCTCTCAAGTTGCGGTAGGTATTTTCCGCATAGACGATCGCATCGTCGATCGCAGTGCCGATCGCCACCGACAACCCACCCAAGGTCATCGTATTCAATCCCAGACCCAGCCAATTCATCGCCAGCAGCCCCAAAAGCCAAGTTAGGAAGAAATCAAGCAAAACCACGGTCAGAGTCCGCCAATTCATCAAAAACGGGATCAGGATGATGGTAACAATGATGCTGCCTTCAACTAAAGCCGATCGCACATTCTCTACCGAGGAATTGATATATTCTTCCTGGCGGAAAGTCACAGTAACTTTAATATCTTTGGGCAGAGCTTGCTGCACCTCAGCCATTGCCGATTCCACAGCTTTAGTTACCGTCGGAGTATCAGCAATCGGCTGTCTGTTTACCATCACAATCACAGCTTTTTTGCCATTAAAACTGCCATCGCCCCGCTTGATTGCAGCACCGACTTTGACATCAGCCACATCACCAATTCTGACGACTGTTCCTTGGCGAGATGCGATCGCAGATTGCTGCAAATCTGCCACAGACTCAATCCTGCCCACACCCCGAATCAAAGTTTCTTTATCCGGCGTAATTAAATAGCCACCGGGCGCGTTAACATTCGCAGCCGCCGCAGCTTCGGAGACTTGCTGCAACGAAACATTAAAAGCTTTCAATTTCGCAGGTTCAACTAATACTTGATATTGCTTTTGTTCGCCGCCGTAAGCTACCACTTGAGCAACACCAGTCACTGCTAACAGGCGATTTGTAACTTGCCAATCAACCAGACGGCGCACTTCCATCAAAGAAGTAGTTTCTGATGTAAAAGCATAGGTAATCACAGTACCTACCGGAGAAGTTGTCGGAGAAATTTGTGGTGTTTTTACTCCTGCGGGGAGCTTGCTTTGAGCTTGCTGCAACCTTTCTGTAATCAACTGGCGGGCTTGATAGATTTCAGTGTTCCAATCAAAGATTACCTTAACAACAGAAATACCGACAGCAGAAGACGATCGCACTGCTGTCACCCCAGGAGTTCCGTTAATCGCACTCTCGATCGGCAGTGTTACCAAAGACTCAATTTCTTCCGGTGCGAGTCCCGGTGCTTCCGTCTGGATTTCCACCTGCGGGGGCGCAAAAGGCGGGAAGACATCAAGCGACATTTGGGGGATAATATACACAGTCCAAAGACTAACAATAATGGTGGCGAGAACGACTAGCCAGCGGCGGTTAATTACCCATCTCAGAATAGTGCTGAACATTTTATGATTTTCTATAAGCGATGATTAGCAGCTACCGTTTGGCGATCGACATTAAATAGCCATTCAATTTAGATTGACACCAAAAAATGAAATTAGGATGAAATATTTTAACTTTATAAGTTGATTAATAAGTCATCTAAACTCTCAAATCTGAAATGATATAACTTGTGTTGCTCTTTTTGACAATGCAGCTTACAATAGTTATTATGCAAGCACCAAAACACTACTCGCACGCCCCAATCACCGAAGCCTTGATTGACATACAAGTTAAACTTCCACCAGAAGTTCAACTTGACAACTTGGCGCAGGTGTACTCAAGCATTCAAGCTGAGTATCCTCAGTGTGAAGAAGTGTTACTTTTTCAGGGACAAATGATGGCTGGTGCTAGTGTTGGGGCAACAGCGAGTCAATCTCCAATTGGCTATATAGCCTCCCACGGCGACCAAAAACAAATTCTTCAACTGCGTTTAGATGCTTTCGCATTCAGTCGGCTTGCCCCTTACGACTGTTGGGAAAATTTTCGGGATGAAGCAAAGCGATTGTGGAATATCTATCAGTCGCTGACACATCCAGAAGCAATTGTTCGCTTAGCACTCAGGTATATTAACAGGCTAGATATTCCTTTGCCGATTGGCGATATCAAAGAGTATTTGAGGACATTTCCCGAAGTTTCTTCTAATTTACCACAAGGATTAAGTGGCTACTTTATGCAGCTCCAAATTCCGCAGGAAAACTTAGGAACCATGCTGGTTATAAATCAAGCAATAGTTCCACCTCCCACACCAGATTTTGTTTCTATAGTATTAGATTTAGACATATTTCTAGAAGGGGATATTCCTGCTGATGAAACAGCACTTTGGCACATTCTAGAACAAATGCACGAACAAAAAAATATAGCTTTTGAAGCTTGCATTACAGAACGCACAAGGGAGTCGATTAACTAATGGCTACAATTACCCCTCTACGTCCTAAAGGTGTTTCACCATCACCAAGATTGCTGGTGTTAGAACCAAAAACCACAACTCAATTGCAAAGTCCTGAAGGACGAAAACTCGCAGCACTAGCTGATGAAGTATTGCATAATCTAACAGTTGTAAAACAATACTTACAAACTCTAGAAAGCATTGGCGAAATAGATTATAATTCAGTACCGCCGAAGCGCTCGGAACGAGTAATTATGCGCGCTCAGTTTAAAGGGCGTAAAAAACCTCTGCCGTATATTTTCGATGAAGAATGATCGTAGAGCCTTTCTGGGTGCAGGTAAATGAATCCACTCTCAGGCAAGGTGATTACCTGCCTGGTTGTCTGGTACCAATACCAGTATTTGATCCAACAAATTTTGGAAAAAATAGTGAAATTCAAGACGTACAAATAGAACTCAATGAACTAGATTTAATTGTTCTCACCCAAAGCTGCGATTTGGATAATAAAAAAGTAGCTCAGGTATTGCTGTGTACAATTTACCCTATTTCAAAATTTGAGGAAAATAACGAAGCATTTAAGAAAAAAGGAAAATGGAATGAAGTTTTAAGAGGGAGAATAGAAGGTTTGCACCTGCTGGCATCACCAACGAGCCCAGATAATAATAAAGAATCACTGGTTGTAGATTTTAGAGATATCCAAACATTACCTTACGAATATGTTTTGAAACACGCTAGTAATTTAAACGATCGCTGGCGGTTAAAATCTCCTTACCTAGAACACTTTTCTCAGGCATTTGCACGTTTATTTATGCGAGTTGGTTTACCATCTGCTATTCCACCTTTTTAAGTTATTTCATGCAGTTATAATTGCTCGATTCAATAAAAACTTTACTTTAAAATCTTGGTTTCTGGCTCCTGAATTTTAAGGCGGTGATTGTTATCATGTGATGGCAATTCCTCTACTGTACTCGCATTTAATGCCGATGCAGAGATGGAAAAACCATTATTTTCAGAATCCGCTGTTAGTGCTGGCAATTTGCGCCGATTTCCCCACAATGCCCCGGCTGCAAAAGTCAAAGATGCGATCGCAATTCCTCCCCCAATTCCCGCCCACAAAGGCACGGGTAAATTATTAATATTAACCTCTGTTGCTTTGGGAGTTGCTTCTTTCTTTTCCTCGTCTTTTGAGGGCTTGCTACCGCCCCGCAAAGATTGAGCGTAAAGTTGAGGTGCGCGCTGAGTAACTATCAAATCTCCATCGAATAAACCGCTTTTCACTTCAACTAAATCCCCGGAAGTTTGACCGAGTTCGACTTCAACTGACTGAAAGGCATTACCATTTTGAACGTAAACGGTTTTTTTGCCGTTTGCTTCAACTAAAGCAGCAGCGGGAATTACCAAAACATTTGTTGCTGTTTTATCGGTTAAAATCTCCAACTCTGCGAAC
>JAYUGZ010000440.1:0-4358 GCA_043767465.1 Cyanobacteriota bacterium | reverse complement strand
GTTTGCAAAGGAATATCCCCTGGTTCGCACACCACACAAATCGCGCGATCGAATTTGCTTAAAGCTTTCAGAAATGAATCGCTAAATCCTGTAGGTGTGGCTGAGAGTGCGGTGGAATCGTAGCAGATGAAAAACCAGGGAATTTCGCTTTGGCGGCGCAGGTAATTCCAATAGAGTTTGAGTTTTTGCATTGTATCTGGATACCCATTCTGCCACTCTGGACAATTTTGATTTAGCATCTCATCGTAAATTTCTGAGGCGGGGTTTTCGGAGTCGATGAATTGGTGAGAGTCGATGCAAATTAGTTTGACTTTGCTGCATAAATCGGGTCGATCGTTAATGGCTTCGGTAAGGATTTGGGGTAAGTTTGCTAAGTTGAGGCTTGCTGTTGCGGAGTTGGTAAGTGTGTCTTGGTGCCAAGCTTGATAGAAGTCGGGGTAGGGCAGATTTTCGGCGTAGTGCCAGAGAATCGTATAGTAGTAGCTGTATTCCCTAGAACCTTTCTCAAGGGAATTTATTAAATTTTTTAAACTTGTTATAATCCTTTTTATATTTCCTATTGAAATGAAAGTTACGAGTTTTTGAGCAATTTCCTGTATTTTCGCTTTGTATAGAGGAAAGTCAGTATCTGACAGGATTAATGTTTGAGACTGAGGGCAAAGTAAATCAATAATAACAGATGTCAATTTGAAGTGCTTTCTTCCAACTGTTAATAATTCACTAAGGGCATCAATATAAATTTCACATTTTACTCGTGTATTATTAAGCTTGGATGTAACTATATATATTGGTGAATCAGGAAATAGTTTTGCCAAGCAATCAATACTTCCCAATTCTGATTCAAGTATATATGAGCGTATGCACGTACCAGAAAAACAGTTACTTTCTTGTGTTGTATTGAACCATTGTATATATTCGATTCTTTCGCTTTCAGAGGTTTCACAAGTATTTAGAATACCAACTAATACTTCTGCAATCTCTTGCTTATCTTTGTTTGATCGTCCTAACATAACTTCTTTTTGTTCGGAACTTAAATGCAGACTTAAAAAATCTTCATACCTTTCTTGATATGCAAGAAATTCCTCTTCTGCATCAAAATCAAAAGGTGGTGGTTCTAATTGCTTTAATACAGAGATAGCATCTGAATCGCTGGGATTAATTTCTTTTAAACTTTTAGCAGCAGAATAAGCAATCATGAATGAATCATGTTGCAAGAGATTTTTTAAAACATAAATCACATCAAAATTATCAAAATTAATTTTTTCCAATAAATCGATAACTTGAATAATAATTTGTTCATCATGGCAAACTTCTAATAAATTGCTAAGGGCATTAATAGCAGTTAAGTTACTAGCATCAACCTGAATTAATGAATTAGCAAATTGCCAACGCAACTCCTCATCTTTAAGGATAGACAGTCTCTCAGTCAGCGCAGTAATAACAGCATCATTATTACAACCTATTTTACTTAAAATTTGAACTGCATACTTAAGACCAAAGCCTCTATTACTGTTATTTATAATCGAAATTAATGCAATAATGGCTAAGCTTCTGTCAGTCTCCAGTAATGCTTCTTTGGATAATTCTGCTATAGAATCTTCTATGAAATCATCAAAGTCATAACACGCTAATTTAGCTACTGCCTCCACAATCTTAGCCGCATCACTATGATCTATAAACTCTGCTACTCCCACTGCTGCGAGAAGGTATGACCTGCCGCGGTAGAATTTTTGACAATCATCTTGGAAGTTTTGCAGTGCGTCAATAAACTCCTTCCTTTGTTCTGGTGAAGCATACTCATCTTTACGCCCCAACCAAAGCAAAATTACCTCTTTCCACTGCGGCTCAAAAATGCGGTATGGCTTGCCATAGACAGGACGATTAACATGATTGCGAGGTAAGAAAAAATTCCAATCTGCAATTGCACAAGCCGCGAAATATTCCTGAAACGTGGGATGGAAGAAAGCGTAAACAGGCTTTTTCGTGCGGGTATCCCTGTCAACTAAAACCAACCATCCCAATTCATCTGCTAAATCAAACCACTGTTCTTCCATCTGTTCAATCGCAAATTCTTGCCCGATCCGAAACCGATTAACACTTTCCATTGCCACTAAAGCCAACTTTGCCAAGGCTTGTTTAATCTGTTTTTTATCCGTATCCTTTAATACTCGGTGTTTTTTCTGAAATTCCTCTTGTTTCCACTCAAAAAAATAAGTGGTAAACTGCTCGTAAAGTGCCGCCTTGGTTTCTGGCAAATCCTGTTCGGATACGCACCAAGACTGACACAACATCGACAACCGCAGGGGATTGCGTACCATTCTCCTAATGTTATCTTTCCCTGGTTCTTTTAACTGTTGCTGTAAGCATTTTCCCTGTTCCAGCCAATAGATTTCATTTCCCGAATTGCGCCGTTTCTCATCCTGACTCGCTTGCTCAAACCACTGGCAAATAAACCGATCGACATCATTGGGTTCAAATTCCAAAGTTTTATAAGTATCAAAATCCGTCAGGCTATTGCTAATCGCCGCATCCCAAACATTCAAACGGCAAGTTAGCACCACCCGCGCCTTACCCACCCAGTCTGTCAGTTGTTCCCGAATTCTCGCCAACGCCAACACAGGCGATTCCGCCGCCATTTCATCCACCCCATCCAACAGCAACCATACCTTACCTTGACGGAACAGTTGTTTGAGAGCTTCTATAATTTCTAGAGTAACACTTTTGGGAACAGGATCTATATGTTCCACCGCTTTTTCCAGCCAATTGTTGACTAAATAATCTTTTATTGTGATTCCCTGTAAATCTGCCAATCGAATACAAATCGGAAAATCCGGGGAATTTTTAGGCAACTGTTCCACCAGTTTTCCTAACAGCGTAGTTTTCCCCGCACCCGGTTCGCCAATAATCGCGATCTGCTTGCGTTTTTCGGTGCGATTTTCGGCAATAACTTTCTGGAAAAAAGCATCATCTTTATAAGTTTGGACGATTTGCAGTTCTGGTTCTTTCTGCGGTTGTGACTCTTCCCCTGTGAGGTTGATTCTGGGGTTTGGTGTTTTGGGACGTTCCATTAATCCCAAGGGAACGTAAATATTTAATTCATATTGTTGTGCTGTTGCTTGGCGGCGGAGTTGTTGAGTTTCTAATACTTTGTTGCAGATATCGTGCCAGTCGATCGGTGTTTCTGTTGTAGCAGATGATAAGGCAGAATCAGAATCTTGAACAAGCAACCACTGAGAATACTGAGTTTCCAGCCATTCCTGTAAAGGTTTGGATTTGTTGTTTTTTGGCTTTAGTTCAATGCCATTCTTAGAGAATTCACTATACACCTTGGTCATCCGCTTTTTATGATTTCCCAGCCGATCTTCTGTCAGTGGCAGTTGTTCGGAAATTTCTTCTAAGCTTTTGCCCAGATTCTGTCTCGCAAATTGTAATAAAAAAGATTCAGTTTCAGCCTCAGTCAACTTAAATCTCTTGTCGCGGGACATTATTTTTAGAAAGTCATCCCAGTGTCGCCACGATTCCATAGTTAATCTATTCAGCAAGATATTTCAATTATACACGCACTGAGTAGAGAGATCAGTAGAGGCAAGGCATTCAACCATCTTCGGATTAGCTTCACAACTGACTGATGCCGTGTCTCAACTCTATGCTTGAAGCCATCCGTCTACTGCAAAGATTGCCAAGTAGAAGAATATTTCTACTTGCTTCTACTTCAAGTAGAAACTATTGGGAACTGACTTAATTATTCGGGTGAATTTGAATGGTATTAACAACCAATTGAATGCTGGATGCAGCAGAAATATAAGAACATGAAAAATAACAGCCAAAGCGATCGACAAAAGTTCATCCGCCAAGCGATCGCAAGTGCATTTATCCTGCAAGCAGTCATCATTGGTGTGAAGGGCAATCTCGATGTAGAATCTGGAAAACCCGCCCTGGATGTGATTCAGGGAATGCTTTTTCAAGGTATTGAGTTAGTCCTCAAAGCTAATCGTAGTAAAAAGTAGTTAAAAAGGGGAAATCGAGCTTAACTCAACTTCCCCCTCTTGACAAATATTCGCCTTTCTGAAGCTTTTTTCCTAACAAGCCATCTGTTTTGACTCAATTTCTAGCAAGCGCAACAGTCTTTCATCACCTTTGGCCCTGGCTACTTGCTGTCTGCGATCGAGAATATTGCAAATATGCACCCGGTGGACTTGCGCCACTTCCGCAAATGTCGGCGAAGGTTCAACCGCCGCTGGGGCGCTAGCTGCTGCGGTATCTCGCTTTGCGGTATGGTTTGTGCCCCCGTATTTTTTGGGAACGGGAATGTGTCTGGGATACCGATAGTTCCAGTTTTGACCCCGATATTTGCCCGC
>JAYUGZ010000439.1:0-1693 GCA_043767465.1 Cyanobacteriota bacterium | reverse complement strand
GATTTTGACCCTGCGTACAATTTCAAGTCTGTTTGTTTCCGCTATTTTAACGCCGCTGGAGCCGATCCCAACGGGTTGTTAGGAGAGGATCACAATCCCGAAACTCACCTGATTCCGCTGGTGTTGTTCGCTGCTTTGGGGAAACGAGATTCGATCGCAATTTTTGGCACAGATTACGATACTCCAGACGGTACTTGCGTCCGCGATTACATCCACGTCAACGATTTGGCGTCGGCTCACATTTTGGGATTGGAATATTTGCTCAATGGCGGCAAATCTGATTTCTTTAATTTGGGTAACGGCGGCGGATTTTCGGTGAAAGAGGTGATCGAAACGGCTCGCCAAGTGACAGGAAAAGAGATAAAGGTCGTTGAGTGCGATCGGCGTCCGGGAGATCCGCCTGCTTTAGTTGGTAGCAGCGAGAAAGCCATCAAAACCTTGGGTTGGTCTCCAGAATATCCCGACATTAAGGATATTCTAACTCACGCTTGGCACTGGCATCAAAAACGCCATCACGCTTAATATATAGGGTGCGCACTGCGCACCTTCTCATTCACAAAAACAGCGAGTATGCTCATAATATCTGCTAAATCGGGACAACTCGGCAACAGACTGCTGCTGTTCGCTAATTTCATCGCTTGGGCGATAGAGCATAACTTGACTGTAATCAATCCGGCGTTTGAGGAATATGCAGAATACTTTACAGGAACTGCGAAAGATTTATTGTGCTGTTATCCTCCGCCATATTTTACCGCACCTGGCAACAAATTTATTAGGAGTAAATATTATAAATTTATCAAGTATTTAAGCAATAAGCAAGTATTAAAAATCCAAGAAATTAGCCGAGAAAAACCTTTTAGTTGGAGCAAATATCAAGCCAGCCAACAAATCAAGCCCGGTTCAAATGTTTGTTTTCAAGGCTGGCTATTTCGAGATGGCTGGTTTGTCGAAGATACGCCCCAGTTGCGCAAGTACGCCGACCAAATTCGAGCGTATTTGACGCCATTACCACGATATAGAACTAATCCAGATCGTCTGATTTCAAACATCAAAAACAGCGCCGATACAATCGTCGGAATTCACATCCGTCTAGGAGATTACGCACAGCACCAAAACGGGAGATACTTTTATACAATCGACCAATATATCGAGGTGATGAACATAGTCCTTCAGCTATTTTCACGAAATAAGATTAAATTTTTAATTTGCTCTAATCTCCAGCAAGAACCGAGTTTATTTGAAAGTTTTAACTGTGTTTTTGGCAGCGGTGATTTAATCGAAGACATCTATGTCTTATCAAAGTGTGACTATATTGTTGGGCCGCCAAGCAGTTATACAATGTGGGCGTCTTTTTACGGCAAAAAACCTCTTTACATGATTAGAGATGTCCGCAAAACAATTAACCTGAAGGATTTTGTGCAGTTTTATGATTGGCAAGGATTTTTTAATTATCGTGATAACTGGAACGAGAGTTTCTGGGATTGGACACACTGATGTAGATTGTAGATTGATACCGCACTACGAACCATTTTTGTCAATCTAAAATAGAATATGAGTCGATGAATACTTGCTCAGTTGCCAACTAGATATAGCCTTTCTCAGAAAGATGAGGTACTGTCGGGCATAGGGCATAGGGCATAGGGCATAGGGCATAGGGCATAGGGCATACCTCACTTTTTCGAGAACCGCTATA
>JAYUGZ010000438.1:0-10853 GCA_043767465.1 Cyanobacteriota bacterium | reverse complement strand
AAGCTGCACGGCATTGAGTTATTTTTGGCAGCTATTGCACAGAAGAGGCTTCTACATCTACCGTGCGGGCTGTACCTTCTGAATAGGTGCCGGTTGCTTCAGATGCTGAATCTTTCTCTGTTTGACGGGATTTAAAATGGTCGATCGCCATTTGGGACACTTCGGAAATCAGCAATACTGCGATCGCCACATCGTCAATTTGTCCGACTACTGGGAGAAAATCTGGCGCAATGTCGATCGGGCTTACCAAATATGCCAGTGTTCCCAGAATAATCCACCAGCGGTACTTGGGGTTGCGCAGGGTGTCGCGGTACCAGTTGTAAACAGATTGTATAGAAAAGTTCATGGGGTTGTCCTCTCGTTATATTTTCAATCTTGACAAATTGTCGCTCGAAACGCTTGTGGAGATATCCCCCCTAGGGTTGGGAAGAGAATTCTACTCGGGAGTATTGGGAATTGGGTACGGGCGATTTGTCAAGCTGTTGGCTGTTAACTGTTGGCTGTTGACTGTTGACTACTGACTACTGACTACTGACTAACAAAAGGTTTTTCCTACCAACTTTTGAAAGCGCTTGTTTTTGTGCAAAGGCTTTAAGTCCAAGTCAGTTTTAGCTAAGTTGAGGTATTTCGCCCGGTTGAGTTCGATCGCCTTGGCGATACAATCTACGGCTAAAGTTGTTTGACCTTCGCCATAGCAATAACCTTTGTTGTAAATGCCGTTGGCGCTATCTGGCTTGACTTCCTGGGACATATCAATGCTTTTGTGAGCTTCTTTGTATTTGCCCAATTTAGTCAAATAATAGCCCCGATTGTCCCAAGCTTCGTAGTTTTTGGAGTCGCAAACCAGGGATTTGTCGTAGCATGCGATCGCTCTTTGACTCGTCGCCAACGGCGCAGTGCTAGGGCGCGGTTGTTCCCAGCGTGGGTGCAGTTGGGATTGATTTATACGGCTCTTTCAGTAGCCTCCAAACACTTTTTTCTCTGCCCAATTTAGCTAGCATCTTGCCGCGGTTGACCCAGGATGAGGCGTGGTTGGGGTCGATCGCGCGATCGAAGTTTTCGATGCACTCTGGGTAATGCTTCAGGTGTCCGAAGGCCAAGCCGCGACAGTTCTAAGCGTCGGTATAGTTGGGATCTAGTTGCAGCACTTGGTCGAACAGCGCGAGCGCCCGATCAAAATCCCGATCGTGCAGCAACTTCACTCCTTGCTCGAATAGCCCCTTAATCTCTTCCGCAATCTGCCAATTATCCCTGCATTTTGTCAATGTTTATCCATTTCAAACCTCTCCATAATACTCATAAAAAATCTTACCATATAATTCCCCAATTATTTTTAACTTTGTTTTCTTTCATGATTCCATTAATTTTCAGTACGTTGTGCAGAATACTGGCGGTTTTTTAGCTGCCAAAAACTTACCCATAGCATTACCACTCGCACAGATGACATGACAATCACAGTAACTTTGTACAGGATAAGTGCTAAAAATTTCAGAACTATTGATACCCCACCTAAATACAATATCTTTGACTGTATAATTCTAGAACCAGCAAAGAATTGAACTACAGGATACCAAAGGAAAGAAACCCAGTTAAAAGCTACTGCCAGCAACCTAATGTTGCGCGAACCCGAAAAACACGCAATAGGAGCAACCCAAAGGCAAAATTGGGGAGAGTAAAATTTGGAAAATGAGATAAACCCTAAAATGGCGAGCAGAAAGGCATCAATCAACTCGTCAAATGTCTTGGGTCTGAGGCCAGCAGCGAGGAAGGAAATAGAAATTTGCAAGAATTGGGCTATTTTAGTTGGAACTAAAGGTACTTCACTTACAGGCGATACTGCTAAAGACAAAGGTGATAGCAAAAAAAATACCGCATCATAGGTACTGTCGCCAATGTTCGGCCTATCTCCTTGGGCAGCGTAAGGCATTCTCAGACCTTCCATTCCAGCATATCCTAGCACTATCAGGTTGCCGAGAATGAAGGGCACTACACACAGTAAGGCAACTTTAATAGCCGTCAGCATTCCTTTTCTGTAAAAGATGAATACGCAGTATGCAGGAACTGCAAACAGGGCATAACCTTTGAGGGCAACCATTAGCCCCAACCACATTGCTCCCTCTATATATTTTTCATTTCGCACTGCAAGCAGCGCAAAAAGAGTAGCAATTACTAAATAAATATCGTATCTGACCAGAGTAAAAAATATCGGAGCTGGAGCTAACCAAATCCACAGCGATTGAGTCGCAACTTTGGTAGCTATTATATAAGTAGCCCACAGATAAAGAAACCACGATACTGTTACCCACAACCAGGAAAAACTTTGGAAGCTCGTGGATAAAGGATGTAAATTTTCCGATAAAAAACGAAACAATCCAAATAACAAATTAGGCAGGAGCAAGTAATCTGACCACACTTCTTTGAATAAAACTCCTTCGCCTATCGCCCAGCGGCTGCGAATAAAGTATTGGTCGATGTCGTAGCGGTCGAAGAGTTTGCTTGCAGTAACTGTATCCCAAGATACATAAAAAAATATTGCTCCTAGTATACCTAGCACCAATAATAGTTTTGGATCTTCGTAAATTTTGCGACTGGAGTTCATATTTTAATAAACTTTTTCTACCCGCCTACATACTATCAGAACTCACGGCTGATGATGGTAATTTTCCAGAATATTTACAATAATTAAGGATTTCGATCGGCTAAATGATTTGACAAGCGACTGAATTTTATTGTAGCTAACTGGAATTCAATATTTTCTGGTTCCAAAAGTGGTTGAAAACGTTTCCGGAAAAGAATTTAGAGGTCGATGACCGAAAAATGCCTGAAACATGAGTTAATAGTGCATTCACGCATATTCGCGTTCAAAATCTTTCTCTGTCTGGGTTTTAATCCTTTTCGATCTCAGTTTTTGTTTGATTCGCGCTAATCGAGCGCGTATCCTACTAAAAAAGTTGTCATAATTCAATCTATCTTTGGTTGGGGGCTGCCCTATTTGAACAAACAAAACTGTTCTATAAGGAACAGTTTTTTAGTATAATTTGACACCTGCTTTTTTTGAACTCAGCGATGCGGTTGATCGCCCAAATTACTGACATTTTTATAATGAAAACTCAGTCAAAATACAGGTTCATCCTATCGCCTATTTTCTGTAACTATTGTAATGAAAGGGTTTCAGCCTGATACTAATCTCGGCATAGGTTTCGGTATCCGATTTTCACAGCTACTATTGTCACCGATCGCCCTACAATCAGTCTAAGTGCATAAAAACAATTTTAGTATCATAAAATACCCGTAGTCCGAGTTTGGACAGAGCGTTAACTTCAATCGAAAAAAGGGCACTTTTCACCCATCTTGAAACACCCATTTTTGGTCGCCGATCGCAATTTCGCAACCATTCGCCAACCAAAAAGGTTCGTTAGCAGCCAGCCTCTGGCCTCCGACAAAAGTGCCGTTGGAACTGCCGCTATCCAGAAGTTGATATCGCTGTTTGCCAACTTCGTCAGTGGCCCGGCGGATCTGGGCGTGGTAGCGCGAACTTTGCGGATCTTGCAACACTAAGCTGTTGGTGGGTTCGCGCCCAATTGTAAAAGGATTGGCCGTTAAACCGATCGCCTGTCCTGAAAACTTGTAGATTAAATATGCAGTATTTTTGCGATCGCTGCTGGCGAGTACCGTCGGTGCAAGTGAAGGTGAATTTCTCGCAGGTGGGAGACTATTTTGAGCGAGTTGTTCTGTCAGTTGTTGCAAATCGCGATCGAATGATGCTGCTGTTTCAGAAGCCGGAAGACTCGCCGGAGAATGACCTGAAATTAAGTTTAACTGCTGGATGGGGGCTTGAGGTGCGATCGGGCGGCCCGCTTCGGCAATTCTCATTTGCAGGGCTGCTGAATTTTCTGCTTCCTGTCGGGCACTCATTCCCTCAACTTGGCGAATCACTCCGTTGGTTTCGGGGAAGCTGACATCGCCAATTCGCACGTCTTCTAAGTTAAAACCGAGTGTATAAAAGTCTTGGACGCGATCGAGCAAATTTTGGCGCAGCAACAGCCGGCCTTGGGTGATAAGCTGTTGTAAGGAAAATTGCCCGATCGCTATTCCCATACAATCCTTAACAGCACTTGCTAAAGCTGCGATCGGATCGGACAATTCCAAAGCTACCCGTTTCGGATCTATAACTTGATAAATAACCGTCAGAGTCGCATCAATTAAAAATCTATCCTTAGACAAGAAATCCCCGTGGGACTGCACATCCAAATTGCGGAGTTTGGTATCTACGAGGACAATTTGACACTGTTCCAGCAGGGGAAGGGCGAAGCTGAAATGGCGCCCGGATTTCAGGGTACGCACGGCGCGGCCGTTTTTGACCAACAAACCTGTGCAACCCGCCCCGATAAAGTCCATGCTAAACCCGGCCCAGCGTTCTGGTGTGACGGTTTGAATCAGGGGAGAGGCGTTGTTCATGGGATGCAGTTGAGGGAGGGATGATTCTACTTTTAGGGTAACAAATTGCTGGCGATCCTCTTCGTTGGCGCAGCCCCCGTAGGGGCGGGCTTTAAATCCTCTACGAGGGCTTCGCTAACGAGGCGAACGCTAACGGGCGATCGGTGTGCCGGTTCGGCAACTTCTATACTGTACGCCTCCACCACTCCCGATTCAGCACGTACTGGATCTAGTTTGGAGCTAGAATTTATTGGCTACACTTTACGAAGTTATCGCTAAAAATTTGATTCTTATAGCAACTATAATTTATTTGCTACACTTAAGAAATCATCCTAGTTTGTAAGCGAGATGAACACCATCACGATCGCCATTTCAGATGAGCGCCTGCTGAAACTACAAAAAGTCGCTGCCGATCTGAATGTATCAATAGAAGAGTTAGTTTTAATGGGTTTGGAAAACTTGCTTACAGAGCTAAAAGTTTCCTCTCCACATACTGCCACAGATATCCTCAATAAAAATGCTGAATTAGACTCAGTGGTAGTTGACAAATTTTATCACCTTGCCGAGCAGTGGCAAAGAGAAGTTGCTGGAATGTCTTCGACAAACCGAATGTCTCAGCATCCTGCATATCAGGAAATTATTAACATGGGAAATCAAATTATACCACTGCTGCTATCAGAACTGAAAAAAAATCCCCTTTACTGGTTAGCGGCGTTGAGTGCAATTACAGGTACAAATCCCATCCAAGCAGAACAAAAAGGAAGAGTCAAACAAATGGCATCAGCTTGGATAGAGTGGGGTAAAAATCAAGGCTACGCGATTGAAGAGAATGTATAGAAGACCTGAACTTGAAATTAAATGGCCGAATTTGTCTGACACCGATTATCAAGTTACCAGCCTAAAATCAGAGGAATATAACTGTTTTGCTTGGGCTGCTGGGGAAGACGAGCGATGGTGGCAACCCATACCGGGAGAGCAATTTTATTGGCCAGATGGCGTGGCGCAAGAGGAGACTATAGAAGCGTATATTCTGGCTTATAAAACGCTGAAATATGAAATTTGTAATGGCGATGGATTAGAAGTTGGATATCACAAAATAGCGATATATGTTGACTCTAGCTGTATCCCAACTCATGCAGCCAGACAATTACCTAATGGTAAGTGGACGAGTAAACTTGGCTGGTTGGAAGATATTGAACACCAACTCGATGGATTGGTTGGCGACAGGTACGGGGTTGTCAGTCAAATTCTCAAACGTGCGGTAAATTCTAATAAAGATTGAATAGGGGAAGACTAATCGGCGTTGGATGGATCTGAACGGGCGATTTCTGGATGGATAGCTGCACCGCGCGTACTTTTAGATTTAGTAGGATGGATCGGGGCGGGCGATCGCTCTTAATCCTTCAGAATCTTTTACCGAGTGTTAGCCTAAGTTATAATAAAGATCGCTGTGTCGTGTGAATTTTTTATGACCGCACAATCTGTTTCGCGTTATGTGGCACGTCACCCTGAAATCTTGCAAGACGAACCAATTATCGCAGGAACTAGAACTTCCGTTCATGCGATCGTGGAATTGTGGCGTTTGGGTATCACTCCTGAAGAAATCCCGACGCATTTGCCTCACCTGAAATTAGCTCAAATTTTTGACGCACTGAGCTTTTATTTGGATAATCAGGAAGAAATAAATAGTTATATTGAGCGCAATCGAATTGCTGAAGAATTGATTCATCCTGCTGTTAAAGCTGCAACGAGAAGAGTCTGAAACAGTTGGCAAGTATTTATAAGGAGCAAATAAATGAATATTGTCCTCAAGCCAGAATACCAAGAGTTTATTGAATCGCAAATGCAAAGCGGGAAATATGCCAGTGTTGAAGAAATCATTGGAGAAGCGATCGCGCTTTTAAGAGAACGAAAACGACACATCGAAGAACTGCGCGAGAAAATAGCGGTGGGAACGACACAAATTGCTAAGGGACAAGTGACTGATGGGGAACTTGTTTTTACCAGGCTGCAAGAAAAGATCGAATAGGGGAAGACTAATCGCCGTGGATCTGAATGGGAGATTCCCTACGGGATAGCTGCGATTCATGGACTTGGGAAAGAAAAGGGCGATCGCACTTTTGGACTTAGGATGAGAAATGGGAGGGCGATCGCCCTTTTTGTTATTTCGGGCCTAGGGGAGCACTCCTCTTCTACCCTATTTTTTCATTTTGTGTTTCTTAATGCTATTGACTTCGCCTTCTCCATTGCCAGAGCTAAATATTTATCAATTTGCTCAAAGCGAGAAGAATTTAATAGTATATTTTCTGAGATAACTTCCTCGCTGTCATAGATAATTTCTAGATGTGCTGGCTTAGAGGCAGAATAGCTAGGATATTGATAACGAACCTTGAGCTCACCATCATCTAAAGATATCAGCCACCTCCAATATATAGATCCATCCTTTTTGGCTTCAAGTGTCTGTGCCGTAGGAAAGCTATTCAATATCCATCCTCGATCTTCACTCCGTATTTTTTGCATAAAATCTGCGGCTACTTCCATCTGAGGTCTATGTTCAGAAGCACCTCTATAGAAATTTGCTTGACTTCTGCGATGAGAAAATGCAGCTTCTTCAGCACTTTTCAAAATTTGTTCTAAAGGTGATGATCCTTTAATAATATGTACGGCAGAATCAGGGATTTCCGCAGAGCCTTGACTTCTGACAAATAGATAGTAACGCTTCCGAAGTTCCGAGCCATATAAATCTGTAATCAATAGAGCAAAGAAATAGTCCAAATCATATTGACGGCTATTCACAGTTTCTGTGTAACCCCTAATGTCACCTTGACTCAATTCTGCTAATCCATTGCAGTGATGAGTATGCCAAGAGCCCAGGTAATGAATATCTTGGTCAAATGTCTCCAACACGCGAAACATTGCTTCTTGATACTCACCATCTGGCATCAAGTGACCTACTGAGTTATTGACACGAGGCCCAGAGTCTATATAAGTTTCTACTCGGATTTTTATTTGATTGCCATTTTGACTAATTTTTCCAATAAACTTTCCACCTTCCTCACGATTAGAAACTGATACTGCATGACTTATTCTGGCAATGACAGTATCAAAAATTTCAACTGATATGTCTAGATTAGAATGTCTATAATCGGCTCTACCTATTCCAAACCAAGATAAAACTCCCGACATATTAATCCTCCATTTGATGATTGATATTAGTGCAGTAGCATACTTTTTGAGGTTTTAAAAGCATTTGCTTTGCTTCAAAATGATTGCGGAATATTCCTGGAGCTGGTCTATTGGCATAGACGATCCAGTTACTTTTCAATGTAGGCATTGACTGAGTTGACTCTCTAAGCAAAATAGAGAGAGCCATCCTAACTTGAATCAATGCAATCATTTGGATATCAATTGAGAGTCCTGATGCACGAAATTCTTTTTCATCAAGACCGTAAATTCTACTTTCTTCATCTTCCGTAAGTCCCAAAGCCTCGTCTGATAAGTCAAGTTGATTGAGTTCGGAGAAAAGTTGTAAACACTTGTAACAACCAGTCAGAGTTGGAATGTAGCCAAAAACTTCACCTCCTATGCCTGTCCGAAACACAGATGCTGTTACAAAAGGAACTTTCGCTGCCACACACTGGTCGCTCACAAACTCTCTGACACTCTTTTTATCTGAACAAGACAGAACCAGATCTGAGCGACGAACCGACTCAATAAAGTTCGGAGATTGCATCACATCCTCTGCAAAAGTTTTAACTTCTACATCGGGATTTCTGTCTTCTATCCACTCCTTTTGTATGTCTACTTTAAGTCGTCCTAAATCTTTACGCATTCTAGGATGCTTGACAAGATTTTCAGGTTCTAGAGTATCTGGATCATAAAGTTCCCAAATCCGAATACCATTCATTACAAGGTGATCGCAAGCTGGTGCACCACCGCTACCTAAACCAACAACAGTGATCCGCTTATCTGAAAAAATCTCTGGATTAAGTAGATAGCTAATTCTATCAAACTCAAGTGAATAATTTTGATCTTTCATTAGTGTGCTTGCTCTTTTCCTGGCCACTTTTTAGTACGTTGCCAAACATCATATTTGTTAACCCAGATTGCAGTCTTTGATACCATATATGCCAATGAATAGTTTGAAGTCCATTGCTCGGGCTTCATCACACATAAATTGCCAGTCGAATACCTGTGAGGACAATCAGGTTCAATGGTTCTTTCAAGCAACTTAATCGATGGCATCTTGTAAGGATATTCTAAAGAAATTTCTATGCTAACTCGGTAATAGTTTCCGTCCGCTGTCTTTAAATCCCCCTCTACTCCCTTGATAGACCCTTTGGATGCTTTAAAGTTAAACTGTGGATAGTAGCGCTTAATTTTCTCACTCTCAACAGCCATCCTATCTCTAGATAAATCATTTTCGAGAAATATAAGTCCACGATTAATCGCAATATTTGTCATTATTTATTCTTCAATAACTACTTTTGAGATCGCAACTAATACTCACCTTTTGGATCGCGGAGTGCAACTCCTTTTGGAGATTGATTGGGTTCGAGTGGACGAACTACACCATCTGAATCGATTTCTACAAACTCATCTTCTTGTTGAGCGTTAAAGGCTCTTTCTGCCATATTGGCAATTTGTCGGCCAACGCCTCTAGCAGCAGCATTAATTACTCCTTCAGTAATTCCACCGACTATATCGTCAAAATCATTTGGCATTTGATTAACCCGTGAAAAACAGCTTTAGCTACTCCTAACTTAGTCATTCGGGCAAAGGGAGCAATTAATCTTGACTTACTTACTTAAGTAACAAATTCTGAAGTTATTGCAAATTAGCAAGAACTCTAAAAGCTTACTCTGTCAAGCTAACGATTTCTCAATTCCTCTTTTACCCTGAATTTTTTTTAACCGTACATAACCTGAAAGCATGATTTAGCAAAGCTTTGGGTGGGTATAATGCCTTGTTAGTCCAAATAAGCTAAATCTGAGTAGCTAATACGATGATAAACTAGCTATACCCAGCTAGCAACTAGCCATAGCTATAAATTTTGGTTAGGCTCTAGCTATCAACTTACCACAATGCCCTGCGATGACATCTAACGACGATATTTTTGCCGATGCCGCGAATAACTGGGACTTGGAAAGGCTCTACAAAGCTATGGCAGAAGCCAAGTGGCAAGTATCTCCTCGTTCCAGAAAGGGACTCACAGAACGGGAAAAGCTTTTTTTGCGCGGTTTGCTGTGCGGCCACAGTCCTGCGGAAATAGCTAGCCAACTCCATCAAAGTCGTAAAGGTGTTGAAGTCTATGTTTCTAAAACTTTATATCAATACTTTAAAAAAATCAAAGACGTGCCTAATGAAACAGTAGGCAATTGGAGAAATATTCCTAACTGGCTTGAGGAATCTGGATATAAAACTAAGTCATCTGTTCAATCTGACTCAAGGAATTATTGGCCGAATGAGCTATTAGTAAAGATCGGAAATATATGTTTTGATACTAATACAGGAACAATTGATATCAACATTCGGGTATCACTTCCATCATTTTCAGAAAGCCAAAGAACAGAAGATATAGATTCAGACGCTCGCTCTTCCACCCACCAATCTCACTAAAGTGCGATCGGCCGATCGCGCGATCGAGAGTAAAACTGACTAAAAAGGAATATACTCAACAGCATTCATCCATTCATCAGATTCCGAAACTAAAGCAATGAGTTCCAAATCCTTAACAAACTGTCCAATTGTACCGCCTAGCTGATTTCCAAATATCAAACCAGCAAACTGTTTTTCCTGACGCTGCCAATCGTGAGCCATTGCCCTAAAACCGACATCTTGAGTAAACAATACTCTCCCTAGCACAGTGGCACGTTCCAAAAGTTCGTCATCCGGCAATTCTGTAGCAGCATCTTCGATCGCACTCAAAACATCCACACCGCGACGGCGCAACTGTTCGGTAATTGCTGCGGAATGTGAACGTCCATGTACAGAGAAATTGCCACTTACAACAACCCCTTAGCTCGCATTCTTACGAAAAATGGTGAAGGCGAAAGCAGAGATTTTTCCTGTTGTACCTGCTCCCATTCCATCCGAATCTCCAGATCGATTTCTGCTTGAAAGTCGAAGTAATAAGCCATTGCTGCATGGGCTTCCGACTGCATCAAATAAGGATGCTGGCGACACATTTCCTCCACTGACCAACCGTAAGCTAGATAATCCATCACAATCTGAGCAACCCGCACGCGGGGTATCCGGTGCAACCGTGCGGGTTGACCCGCTACTTTCTCGATATGAGGATAAATTAAAGCTGATGTCATTGCTTTTTGGATCTATCTCTACAGGAGCTTGTTAGAGTCGATAGGGGCATTTCTACCCCTACCTCTCCTTCAGAACCGGACATGAAACTTTCGCCT
>JAYUGZ010000437.1:0-1694 GCA_043767465.1 Cyanobacteriota bacterium | reverse complement strand
TAAAATTGCTAGAGTGCTGATAAATAGAGCGAAACAAAACTCTCTAACCGTTACTGGTAGAGGGTTTTGATGTTTAAGGGTGTGATAATGGGATTTTTCACTGCCACAACTTGGCGAATTTATACCGTCTGTTTCTAAGTATAGTTTGTAGTAACACTGCTTAGTGGTGCAGAAAACTATTTTTTCTAATAAGAAAATGATTTAACTTTAGAAAATTCAATTCGTTTATCTAACTTTGCTCGCTTTTTAAGCGAAGCACAAGCTGGCGTAATTCTCACCCAAGGTATGGGGGTAAGAAGTGGGAGTAATAAAGCTTGGTGGCATAAACTTTTTACAGTTCTGATCCCAATCTGCAAAAGACTTAAACCTCTTTCACCATGCCAATCTATCTTACTTCTGAAACCTTTTTCGATCGTTATTAATCCTAGTCTGATTGCCAATACTTCGGCAATTTCTATCATCATTAGTAGGTTACTCAAAGCTGTAGCATCTCTGATTTTCGACCGTAAGATATCAAAAGTGCCAGACTTATAATCTTTAAACCGAGGTTCAACTCCGCCAAATCTTTTGCCATAGAGTTGGAATATTTGTAATGATAAGGGTGTATTCGTCAGTACTGCCCAAGGTTCTTTCACCCCACGACAATTAGCCGTACCTAAATTGCACTCTACATCCCCAAGCACTTTAACACCTGGAAATAAGTACACTTGATCTTTAGGTGGAAATAGTTCCTTCAAAGATTGTGTTTTGCCGTTAGCGAAGGTGATCTGGAGATTCGATTTGACTCTAATCGCCCAGTGCCACCCTTGTGTGGTGAGCCATCGCATCAGTTCTCCATGTTCAAAGCCTCTATCTGCTAGTAAGGTTGGCTGTGTACCCCTGGGTAATCGAGACTTGGCTGCTTCAAGTACTGGTAAGTATTGGTCGAAGCCAACTGTAGAGCTACCATGTTCAATGCTGGGCGGGTGACCCGCCACGCTCACAGTTTGAGCTAGAGTGATGGAGCGTCCACCCCATGCAATACATACTTCAATCAGACAATAGGTATCCCAAAACATACTCGTATCCATGACGAGGATTAGTTCTTGTCCTGTCCATTCTTTGAGAAATTGTTTGAGCAATGGCACATACAACACTTCATCATTAATTGCTGGATTATTCATGAAATAGCTGAGTCGCTCCATATGGCTCCGTGCCTGACAGTCTCTATGGCTCAAGTAAGGAAGCCAATGAGAAGCACAAGCACTTTCCGATTCTAAAATTGCTGCCACTATCTCTGCACAGTTCTTCAAGTGACGTAAATCTTTGGGAATAATCCATTGACTAAGTTGTTCCAGTAGTTGACGATAGAGTTGGGGTGTAGCCATTATTTTACGTGTATTTGTTTTTCGCTAAAACAATCAAACCACGGTGCAAGCCCCTTTTCTATTAATTATTGTTCTCTAGACACCACAAGCCTTTCAGGACTTTTCTGCACCACTAAGGTCGAGGGCGTAGTTTCTTAGTTCGACATAAGTATTGGTGGCCATGATTTTTTCTCGATCGCGGGGTCGATCGAATGGTATATCCAGTACTTCACCTATTTTAGCAGCAGGCCCATTAGTCATCATCACCAATCGATCGGCGAGATATAATGCTTCGTCAATATCATGGGTAATCATCAACACTGTGATGGGATTTTCGCGCCAAATTAC
>JAYUGZ010000436.1:0-10857 GCA_043767465.1 Cyanobacteriota bacterium | reverse complement strand
TGGGTTGACGCCGATCGAGCAATCCCAGGGCGATAGCCCCGCCGCCGACAACAGCCCCGACTACACAGGCGATAGATCCCGCTAGCAGCAAGAGTTTCCAGCCCAGCCAAGCTCCCATCAACGCGCCTAATTTAACATCTCCCACCCCTAGAGCATTCTGCCCGAAACCGATCAATCCTGCAAGTCCGATCGCGTCAAACAGCCACAACCCGACAACTGATCCCAGAATTCCGTCTAATACCAGATAGTGCACGGAGTCGATCGGGCTAAATGTCGGCCAGCAACCTTTGGCAATTTGGAAAATCAATCCGAGCACTAAACCCGATCGAGTTAAAGAATTAGGCAAAGTCATTGTATCGCAATCAATCAAAGACAAAGCCAACAGCCAGCTAAACAAAGCCCAAAAACCCAGAGTTTGCACACCCGCCCCAAACCGCCAGAAGATGAGCAAAAATAGCAAACCCGTAGCTGCTTCTACCAACGGGTAGCGGGCAGAAATCCGACTACGGCAGTGATTGCAGCGTCCCCGCAGCCACAGCCAACCGAACACGGGTACATTTTCGTAAGTTCTGAGTTGATTGAAACATTTGGGACAGCGAGAAGGAGGGTGGATTACTGACAAACCCGCAGGTAACCGATAGATTACCACATTGAGAAAGCTGCCGATCGCCGAACCGAAAACAAAGACGATCGCGGTGACAAGGGAATTAAATATAATTTCCATTAAGTTATCTGTTGAATCTTGACTGTGGTTATTTATTAGTTGTTAGCTGTGATATTTTTTACAGTAAATTACCCATCAGGTGGGAGCGTTATGAATCCAATTCCTAGTCATGAAAGATGCGGACTAAAGTCCTCACTACGAACCTTTTTTTGTTAGGAATCCAATTCCTAGTCACGAAAGATGCGGACTAAAGTCCTCACTACGAACCTTTTTTTGCAATTTAGCGATGTATTTTTAGTTGTGAATTTTTACTTAGTAATCACCAACTGCAAACCGTCAACTGCCAACTGTCAACTATCAACTGTCAACTATCAACTGCCTAATACATTTGAGATTCAATTTCATCAAAAGTAACAAAACGTTCACCGGGCAACAAAACAGGCTGCGAAGCAAAAATTAGCTGACCTCGATCGCTTCGGTGACTGACAACTACACCAGTCGGATGCTGCATCTGCTCGGAATGCACATTCAGATAAATACTATATGCCGATCGAGCTACTCGGATCAAATCGGGAGCTAGCAAGCTTTGAGTTTCGGAAGTTGCTATCGTGGGTTCTGGGTGGGGCTGGTATCGAGTCACTGGAAACTTATGATAATGGTATGGTCTAGCTGTTGGTGTTAGCTCTCTTATCGATCGAACTGACCTTAATTTTTAAGAATAGACTAGGTGGAAATTAATAATAGATTAACCTACAATCCTCCCTTAGCTGCGATCGAGCTCCGGCTGCGAGCGCTGCTTTCGGCTGAACTTTACGCGAGTGCGTGGGTAGATCCCTCCCCAGCCACGCTAATGGGCGTTTTCGAGCACCTGCGCACCCTCCGCTACATCCTCCACGACTACGTGCCCAGACCCGTATCCGAATCTCCGCCCCAGCCGGGAGATGTGCGCTACCAGTGGCAAACAGGCGCTTTGCTGTTCACGGATTTGGCAGGGTTTACGTCGCTGTTAGAAGCGAACGCAGCCCAGGGGCGCAAGGGCGCCCAAACGCTGCTGGGGGTGATTAACGACTATTTTGCCTCAATGATTGAAATTGTTAGCAAATCGGGAGGGGATTTGCTGGAGTTTACAGGAGATGCGCTGCTGGTGCAGTTTTTGGCTGGGAAGCACGAACAGGATACAGCCAGGGCGGTGCGGGCGGGTTTGCGGATGCAGCGGGCGATGGCTAAATTTGCCAATATCGAAACGGCGCGGGGTGTTTTGTCTTTGAGGATGCGGGTGGGTATCCACTGCGGCCGCTACATTAGTGCTGATATCGGTACGCCGCTGCGGATGGCCCACGTACTGCTGGGGCAGTCAGTGCAGCAAGCCAAGCAGGCTGAGGGTTCTGGGACTGTGGGGCGGGTGTGTTTGACTGAAACTGCTAGTTTGGCTTTGGGAGAGCAATTTCGCTTTGAACCGGGGAAACCGGGTTATTTGTTGGTGGCGGATGATTTCACGGACGATCGCCTCGGAGAGTATGATATTACTTTGACTGGGCGACGGATGCCAAGTTCGGTATTACTCGATCGCAGCGTTTCAGGTTTGGTCAGCGAAATCGGGGAAGCGGTAAAGCGGCTGGAACCCCTTGCTAGTTTTATTCCCAAAACAATTCTGAGACTACTGGTTGAAAATGCTGACAGGCGAAAAATTCCGCCAGATTTTCCGGAACCGACGGTGATGTTTGTCAATTTGATTGGTTTACCGAAGTTGGTGGACAAAGCAACGCCAGCCGAAGAAGCCCGCCTGGTACTCGGCTGTTCTCGGGTTTTTGCGCTAATTGATGCTGTGGTGTCTGCCAAAGGGGGCGTGCTGCAAAAAGTAACGGCACACTTGGACGGTTCGGATATGCTAATTTATTTTGGCGTGCCGGATGTTCACACGGATGACCCCAGTCGCGCTGCTAGTGCGGCGATCGCAATTCGAGATATTATTGCAGCTTTGCCTCCAGTAATTATCGGGGGTGAAGAGGTGAAAGTAAGCTGTCAAATTGGGCTGTGTCTGGGGCCGGTGTTTGCTGCTGAGGTTGGGGAACCGCGCGGGCGCAGGGAGTTTAATATCCTCGGCGATACGGTGAATACGGCTGCTAGGTTGATGAGCAAGGCCGGGGAAAACGAAATTTTGATTGGTCAAACGGTGTTTGAGTCGATCGGGCTACAATTCAACTGCGAGGATTTGGGAGCTGTTTCTCTGAAGGGCAAATCTGCTCTGACTCCGGTTTTTGCTTTGCACGGTTCAAAGGTGGAGAGGGCAAAAGGAGGCGTTTAAATAACTTTGGTGGATAAAAGTTGTGCCGCCCTTTATGCTGATTCTAGATGACTAACCGGAATTTGTTCGGTTCTTTCAGGCAATCTCGCTCCAGTTGCAACGGCATGAACCGCATGAAGAATATCGGCACAATAGTATCGATTGCCGCAGTTATCGCAAACACCGATAGTCACATCTTCAAGAATTACAAATCCATTTTTATGTTTGAATGCCTCGCGCTTGACAGTGCGGGGTTGAACGGTTCCTTCGCAATACTCACATCTGTATCGATACATAGGATTAGGCCTCAAGTTCAGTGACTTCATAAACCGTGATGATTAGATAACGTCCGTTACTAGCTAAACGTCCAACCACTCCAACAGGTGTTTGTCTATCCAGTGCAGTCCCCACTACTACATATTTTGTACCTCTGGGGTCGTCTTTTTCAACCCGGATAATCTGACCGTTCAGAACCGCCTCTTCCACATCCAAGATGGTCAGCAAATCCTCAGCCATTTCTTCCATTGCGTGGGCTGACATATCGTACTGGCGGAGGCGAATTTTCTCTCTGATACGGTCAATATCGTTGCGAGGCACTGGCTGATTAATGTTACATCTAGGCAATCATACCAAATGATACCATTTTAAATTGAAGAATTGGGAATGACTGATGCCATGAGGATTTGGAACTTGCCTACAATTGCCTTCTTTTTTTAAACGGACATCACTCTGAAACCCGCTCCATCACTCCACCGATTGCAGCCGCCACTTTGTACCCAATCCGAATCCCAAAGAACCGACCGTTCGGATTCTTTTTCCGCAACTGCCGTGCTGATTCTAAACCCATTTTGTCTACTGCGTAATCACCTGTTTCGATATCAATGATGACCATTTTGCCGATATTCTCTTCTCGCTCTACTTCTTGACGGATTTGCTCATCGTAGAGCTTTTCTGCACGCCTTGCAACTTCTTCGCTGCCCAGCAGAATGGAGCTTTGCATATTCCACCTTTCGATCGCGATATTAATCAAATTATACCGCCCCTGAAGCCTTTTTACTCTTGTTTTTAGCAACACAGGATGCAAAAACTGACAGATTATTGCTAAATTGTCGCCAAAGTCGATCGGCATAACCGCCATTATTGCGGCACAAGCTGCCCCGACGACAATCGCTTAATGCCCTCCATCGCCGTAGTTTCTCCAGCTTTGTCACCACTTTCGCGAGCCATTTTCAAAGCTCTGTCGTAGGATTCGAGAGCTTTAGGATATTGACGGAGACTTTCGTAAATCGAACCCATATTATTGAGCAAGCGTCCGATACTTGTCTTGTCGCCGATGGCTTCCAACATCGGTATTGCTTGCTGAAAATAGATCAGCGCTTGAGTATCTTTGCCCTGTTTGCGACAGGTAAGTGCCATATTGTTGAGGAGGCGACCGACGCCAGCCCTGTCTCCAATTTCCCGGCGAATTGCTAAAGCTTGGTGGTAAAATTCCATCGCTCTATTAAAGTCGCCGATGTTGTAATATACGCCGCCCATGTTATTGAGAGTACGGCCTAAATCGCGCCGATCGCCCTCTTTGGTGCGAATTGTCCGCGCTTGCTGGTAAAATTCGATCGCCTTAGCGTAATTTACCTGTTCTGCGTACACAGCCGCGATGTTGTGAAAAGATTCCGCTATTTCAATTTGGTCATTGGCAGTTTTGGCAAGTTCCAAAGCTTCTTGGTGCAGTTTCATCGCTTCGGTAAAATTGTCCGCAACCCGGTTGACAAAACCAATGAGATTGAGAGTGCGCGCGATACGAGCCCCTTCGCCTATTTCTCGGTGAATGGCTAAAGCTTGCCGCAAAACTTCCAAAGCTTTGGGGCGCAAACCCATTTCGGCATAAACTTCCCCGATATTGTTGAGGGTTTCTCCGATTCCCGGTTTGTCGCCTAGTTGCTTGCGAATTGCCAAAACTTGCTCAAAAGTTTGGATGGCTTCTCGAAACAAACCCTCGCGGTGCTGTTTTACTCCTGTTTCCAAGAGTTTGTCAGCTTGCGTTTTGGGGTCTGTTGCTTGAGCGCGTGAAGCGGAGCTATCCCGTAGGGAATCGATCGCCTGAGTCAGCGTAGCATCTATAATTGGGGCAAAGGCTTTCGCCTCTGAAATTGCCAGCAAGCTGAGTGTTGGCGATAAGACAATACTTATAGCTGCAAGATAGCTGAAGCGGTAAGAGCGGCAGTACACCGATCGAGTCCTCCAATAGCCAAGTTATAACTATTAAGATAAAGCTTTTTGGGGTATTCCTGCCGAATTTTTGTTAATTACTAGGTTCGGGCTGGGCTTTTCTCTTGCCAAACTGCCAGAATCAGCGGCATATTGTTGAGAGCGGAGATGACAGCAAAGTTTTTGCTGGGTGGAAGTGATGTTTTTTCAGCGCTTTGCAAGATGATGTCCTGTTTGTCAAGTGTGATCCAAGCAATTCCTGACAAGACTTGAACTTCTCGATGAGTTTGAGGCAACCTGTAGACCTCGTTTTTCATCAGGATTATGCGATCCTCTTCGTTGGCTCCGCTAACGGGCGCTGCACATTCAGAATATCTTTGAAGCATAGCATCTCCTTGGCAATTAGCCATCAAAAATCTACAAAGTTTTCCCAAAGTATCGTAGGGGCGGGTTCACCGAAAATCTATGAAAACCGCAAACAATCCCTAAAACCCGCCCCCACACAACCAACAATCTCAATTAACCTTTGTCGTAACTATTGGCAATAACGCCGATCAATCCAAGCGCGCATTTCATCCTCTGTCGCCGCGCAGGTATAACGACCCGTCGCCCGATCGCAACCATGCCACCAAGTGTTACCATTGCGATCGCACGTTTGCCAAATTCTGACCTCGTTTTCGCCAGAGACGGCAGCCAGCAAACCTTGCCAAACTTGATTCATCGCTGAAAAGAGCGATCGCCCTTTTTGCTTTTTGGCATCTTTAGGTCGTTCACCAATCGAAACAACGCTCGTTTTTTCGGGATACCGCCGATTTTCGTAAGTAGACATAACAAACACCTTCAACTTCTTAATTAAACAAAAATTGCACAATCAAAAATTGCAGCTAAAAGAAATCAATAACTTGCTCGCAATTACAGCACTTTTTTATGGCTCTGCAATTCCTGTTAAACTAAATTTGTTACTTGATAAATCAACGCTAACTGTTGGTAAAACAACAATCAAATCATTACTTGCATAGGTTGTATGAATAAAATCGATAGATCAATATACCAACCGCGCCCGACAGTTAGGATGTTATTAATGACTAGAACTCTTGCGTTCGCTTCCTTCTATCCTCTATCCGTTACATCCGTTACACAATCCGTTGCCGAACTTCCTTCTTCCTTCTATGAATGAAATCAAGACGCGGCGGCTGAAACTCTCCCAGATTCAGGCTTTGATAGCAGTAGCAGACTGTGAAAACTTTAGCGAAGCGGCTTTGCAAATGGAACTGTCACAATCCGCAGTCAGCCACGCCATCGCCTCTTTAGAAACAGAATTGGGAGTGCAATTGTTCCATCGGGGGCGACACGGTGCTCACCTGACGCCGGTGGGGGAAAGAGTGGTGCTTCATGGGCGTCAAATTGTGCGATCGTTAGAAATGATGGTCAAAGAAGCCGATTTAGAGAAAGGTTTGCAGGGAGGCCAAGTACGGATAGTCACGTTTCGCAGTGTCGCAACCCACATCCTACCGGGTATTATTGCCCAATTTCGCGATCGCTTTCCCAAAATTGCTGTCAGCATTACCGAAGTGTATTATACCCAGGCTGTGGAAGAAGCTTTGCGATCGGGCAAAGCAGACATCGGCTTTGTTTCTCTTCCCATCTCCGACGAATTTGAAACCCGAGAAATTTTGCGGGACAAATATGTGGTGTTGCTGCCGCCAACAGCCAAGTTATCATCTGCTAAAGTTACCTGGGATGTATTAGCAAATTATCCGCTGATTTTGCAACCGCCGGAAACAGCTTGTTCTATACCGCTACGCAAATATTTAGCAACTTCGGAGTTTCCGTTAAATATCGCTTACGAACTCAGCGAAGATTCAACTATTGTCAGTATGGTGATGGGCGGTTTGGGTGCTGCAATTATGCCACGTTTGGCGGCTGAACCGATTCCTGCTGAGGTAAAAGTTTGCAGTTTACCAGTTCATTTTGAAAGGGTAATTGGGGTGGCTGTTTTGAAGGATGCGTTGTTAATTCCGGCGGTTTTTGCGTTTTTGGATTTAGTTAAAAGTGCGACAGAGATTGAATATGATACTGATTTTCCACTCAATCCTTCATGAGTAGTCCTGGACGCAGGTCAGAAACCGGGTTTTTTACGAAAATATGTGTTGTAGTCTAGAGATGAGGTAAAAACCCGGTTTCTTTGGCTTTATTGAACGGGACGAAAACTATGCAATGTTCAACTCCCGTATCTCTGCCGCAAAATGAATTCTGCGACGCTCAAATCAACGGGCGTTGTGACTTTCAAATTTGTCTCTTCGCCCTCCACAATTTGCACTGCTAAACCGCATTTTTCAAACAAAGCTGCATCGTCTGTAACTTCCCAACCTTTCTCCCGCCCTTGTTCGTGACACTGCTTTAACAATTTCACTTCAAATCCTTGGGGAGTCTGGGCCGCCCACAAATTGCGCCTGTCCGGCGTGTCTCGCACGATTCTAGACTCATCTACGACCTTAATCGTATCCTTGACCGGGACAGCGACAATCAAGCCGGGACAGCTTAACAGAGCTGCCGCAGATCGATCGAACAATTCAGCAGTTACCAAACATCTCGCGCCGTCGTGAATCAACACGCGATCGGCATTTGGGGGCAAAGCCTGCAAACCGTTGTAAACTGACTCTTGCCTGGTAGCGCCCCCTTGAATCAGTTCCACGGGCTTCACCAAAGCTAAATCGCTGATAATTGCCTTAAAATCAGGAAAATCCCCCGGTTGGCCCATAATCCCAATCCAGCTAATCCGCTGCGAAGCTTCAGCAGCGGCCAAAGTCCAACTCAGCAAAGGTTTTTCCAGCAAAGTCAGCAGCAGTTTGTTCCGCTGACTCCCCATCCGTCGCCCCGAACCCGCCGCCGCAATTAATAAGTGCATTAACTAACCCTTCTTCACCCAACTAGGTATATATTAAGAGCGTCCTGTAATTTTCAGTCAGTTGTTTTGCTGTCAGCCAGTAGCTTTTAAACTCTAAAAATACTACAAGCTGATAGCTGAAAGCCGATCGCTGAAAGCTACCTCGATAGATAATAGCCCGCTCGTTTATGATGCGAATACTAGCACTTGTCCCTGGCGGGATTGGCGACCAAATTTTATTTTTCCCCACCCTTGATGACCTCAAACAGTCTTATCCAGACGCTCAAATTGATGTCATCGTGGAACCGAGGGCGAAGGGCGCTTACCGAGTCTGCAAGTCCGTCAAAGAAGTTTTGACGTACAATTTCAAAGACCGCAACGCAATGGCAGATTGGGGCAATTTACTGGGCGTAATTCGCGATCGCGAATACGAAGCAGTTGTTTCCCTCGGCCAGCGGTGGACTGTTGGACTTCTGCTATGGCTGACCGGCATTCCCCAGAGAGTCGGCTATTCGGGAACCAACGGCGCTCGATTTCTCACCGATTCGGTACCTCTGAAAACTGACCAGTACGCAGCTTCAATGTACCACGATTTGCTGCAAGGATTCAACATTCACAATCCTTGTCCTGCGATCGCAATTAATGTACCAAAACAAGACATTCAATGGGCGGAAGCCGAACAGCAGCGGCTGGGAATCAAAGACAGCGGTTACATTCTCATTCACGGCGGTTCCAGTCAGCTAGCTTTGTCTAAAGGTATTGACAAAATTTACCCTATAGACAACTGGAGACAAATCATCGAAGACTGTCAGCAGCGCCAGCCGAATTTACCCGTTGTGGTGGTAAAAGGCCCCGAAGATGAAGCTTTGGTGAGCAAGTTAGTTCAGTTATGTCCGAGTATAAAAGTTATCTCGCCGGATGATGTTGGCAAGTTGGCGGCCACCATTGCTGCTGCTAATTTGATGATGTGTACTGACAGCGCGCCGATGCACTTGGCTGTAGCGGTTCAAACTTATACAATAGCTTTGTTCGGCCCCACAGACCAGGCAAAATTGCTGCCGAAGAGCGATCGATTTTTGGGAATTAAATCTCCCACTGGCAAAATGGCCGACATTTCTCCTCAAGAGGTTTTGAAGAAAGTTTGGGGCGGCTAGCTTTGTTGAAAAACAGGGCGGGTTTTGTACATAAATTATCTGTAATTTGCCAATTTTTTGCGCTCAACCCGCCCCGACATCTCAGGATTTACGCACGGGTAGTCAGAAACCGGGTTTTTTCACCAAAATACTTGGTTGTAACAGCAGATTCGATGAAAAACCCGGTTTCTTCGCTCAGAAATGCGTAAGTCCTAAATCTTATAAATTATAAGACCAACTAAATCCACCTAATTAAACATAAAATATGGAACAATAAAAAGCTGGCTATGTATGTCTTCTGACTTCCTTAGACTTCGCTGGCAGACGAGTCTTCCTTCTTCCTGAAATCCGTTACACAATCCGTTACACAATCCGTTACACAATCCGTTGCCGAACTTCCTTCTAATTATGAAACGAGCAGTATTTCTCGATCGCGATGGCGTCCTCAATATCGAAGCAGGTTACATTCACCGACTAGAAGACTTGCATTTAATCCCCGGAATAGCTGAAGCTGTACGCCGTTTAAATGACCGAAAAATATTTTGCTGTTTGGTTTCCAATCAATCCGGCCCGGCGAGGGGTTATTATCCGGTCAGCCACGTTGAAGCTTTGCACAAACGCCTGTGTTTGTTATTAGAAAAAGAAGCGGGAGCAAGATTAGATGCTCTTTATTACTGCCCTTATTTGAGCGAAGCCGAAGGCGGAACCAACCCAGAATTTACCCGATATACAACTTGGCGAAAACCGAATACGGGGATGTTGGTAGCGGCGGCTTGGGAACACGATTTGGATTTGCCGAATAGTTTTATGGTGGGGGATAAAGCGACTGATGTCGATCTGGCTCACAATGCTGGCTGTACGGGTATTTTGGTGCAGACTGGTTACGGGGAAAGTGTGTTGAGCGGCGAGTATCAGCACCATACTAAACCGGATTTTATTGCAGCAAATTTAGCTGCGGGGGTTGAGTGGATTTTGCAACACTTTGATGATTAGATGCAGACGGCGGTTGAAACCGCTTCTACACAAAGGAAGTCCGGATGGTGCGCGGACTGAAGAATATCGCGTAATTTTAACCGCTCATTCTTTAACCCGCGGAGGCGCGTGAGTGTCTGTGTAGGCGCGGTTTCAACCGCCCGGTCTTCTGCTCTTCTAGCGTCTTCTCTGTGTAGGCGCGGTTTCAACCGTGCGTCCGATCTCTAAGTTTTAGAGGCAAGCGCCACGTAAGGAAGCGCGACTTTAAAAGTAGTACCAACGCCGATTTTGCTTTCGCAGCCGATCGCACCTCCTTGCAAATCCACAGCTTTTTTAACAATCGTCAATCCCAAACCGTTACCTTTCATCTTCCCAGTATTCTTGCAGCGGTAGAACATTTCAAATATTTTCCCTACTTCGGTTTCTGGGATGCCCATACCTTCGTCTCGGACGCGGATAATGAGTGAAGGACAGTTAATATTTGTCAATGGGGAATCGGGAAACAAACACTGAGGAGACAAGCAGAACATAGCTGCTTTTTCTGCCTCGCCTGCTTGACTGTATTCCAATTCTAACGTGACTTTGCCACCGTTTGGAGAGTATTTGATAGCGTTGACGATTAAGTTGGAAATAATGCAGTGCAGCAATTGTTGATCTAACATCGCGCTGGTAACGTTTGATGGGATTAATATTAGTTTGTGCTTGGCTTCAT
>JAYUGZ010000435.1:0-1696 GCA_043767465.1 Cyanobacteriota bacterium | reverse complement strand
GATGTTCCACAGGGGAAGAAGTTTATTCGATCGCCATTTGTTTGTTAGAGTTTTTGAGCGAGCGAGTCATCCCGCCGCCGATCCAGATTTTTGCTACGGATATTAGCGAACAGGCGATCGGCAAAGCGAGGTCTGGCGTCTACTCAGAAAACCAGATGGTAGATGTTTCACAACAGCGACGTACTCGCTTCTTTATTGCCGAAGAAGGAGGTAGCTATCGAATCAGCAAGGCAATCCGCGAACTGTGTGTATTTGCCCGACAAGACTTAGGCAGCGACCCGCCTTTTTCCAATCTCGATTTAGTTAGCTGTCGCAATGTGCTGATCTACCTGGGAGAGTCATTGCAAAAAAAAGTAATGCCGATTTTTCATTACAGTCTTAACTCAACTGGCTTTCTTTTGTTAGGCACTTCTGAGAGTACCGGAAAATTTTCATACTTGTTTACTTCAGTGGATAAAAAGTCGAAAATTTATGTCAAAAAGTTGACTGAGACTCGTCCCACTTTTTCGTTTACGCCGAGTTCCTATCCCGTCGCTAAAGCTGGTCAAGAACCGGGAATGAATGCAGAAAATTTAATCGATAGCTTTGACTTAGAGCGAGAAACTGACAAACTGATTTTGAATCGCTATGCCCCAGCCAGCGTGCTTGTCAACGAGGAGATGAAAATCCTGCAAGTGCGCGGAGACATCGATTTTTACTTGAGAGTCGCAGCCGGGATGCCGGACTTAAACTTGCTAAAAATGGCAAGGGCAGGATTGCTGGTTGAGCTTCGCACGGCGATTTTTGAGGCACAAACGCAAAACGTGACCGTTAGGAAAGAAAGGGTATCGGTTGAATCTGCCGGACGATCGACTACTGTCAATATTGAGGTGATGCCGTTCCAGCCCCACACCTCCACAGCACGCTATTTTTTGGTGATATTTCAAGAAGTTTTACCCGTCGCGGCGAGCAATTTCTGCATCCTCCCTTATGAAAGCGGCGATCCAGATGATTTAGATCCTGAAAATGAGCTGCTGAGGCAGGCACTTGCCACCGCTAACCAAGAAAAAACGGCGGCTCTAGTGCACCTGCAATCACTGATTAAAGAGCAGGAAAATCTCAACCAAGACCTCAAAGTTGCGAACGAAGAAATCCTATCGAGCAACGAGGAGTTGCAAAGCACCAACGAGGAGTTAGAAACTGCCAAAGAAGAGATTCAAGCCACTAACGAGGAACTCACCACCACTAACGAGGAACTTCGCAGCCAATATCTGGAACAAAGCCAGCTCAATAACGATCTGACAAATTTCTTTGCGAGTATCAATATCCCGATCTTAATGCTGGCAAACGATTTACAGATTCGACGGTTTACGCCAACGGCCCAGGGAATTTTTAATCTGATTCCCACAGATATTGGACGACCTTTTAGCGACATCCGATCGACTCTTGACGTTCCTGACTTGGAACTGATGATTTTGGAGGTGATTGATACTCTCCATACGAAAGAACAAGAAGTTCAAACTTTATCGGGATATTGGTACAACATCCGCATTCGTCCTTACCGCACCACGGAAAACCAGATTGACGGTGTGGTAATGGTTTTGATTGATATTGACGCGCTCAAACGCAGTGCCGTCACCTTGGAGGAAGCCAGAAACTACGCTGAAACCATCGTGGAAACTGTGCAAACGCCTTTAGTCGCGCTAGATGCTGATTT
>JAYUGZ010000434.1:0-1698 GCA_043767465.1 Cyanobacteriota bacterium | reverse complement strand
TTGGCTGGACAAAGGCTATCAGGCAGATATGGCATGGATGGCCAACCCGAAACGGCTGGATATTCGATCGCTCATGCCAGATGTGCAGTCAGTGATATGTGTAGCCATCAACTACTACACGCCTCACCAACGCCCCGAGAATCTCCTTTTGGAGGGGGGGGACGATGCAGTTCGAGAGTATGCTAAAATCTCTCGGTACGGCTGGGGACGGGATTATCACAAGATTCTGCACAAAAAACTGAAGGTGTTGGCAAATTGGGTGCGATCGCAAGGCGAAGGAATTGAAGCGCGGTATTATGCTGATACCGGCCCGATTCAGGATAAAATGTGGGCCGAGAAGGCGGGGATTGGCTGGATTGCCAAAAATGGCAATGTAATTTCGCGAGAATACGGTTCTTGGGTGTTTTTGGGCGAAATTTTGACGAATTTGGAGTTAGCGCCGGATGTTGCGCACACCCAACATTGCGGTACTTGCACTCGCTGCATTGAGGCGTGTCCCACGGGGGCGATTACTGAGCCTTTTGTCGTGAATGCCGATCGGTGCATAGCTTATCATACGATCGAGAATCGAGCCGAAAAATTGCCAGACGAAATCGCATCTAATTTACAAGGTTGGGTAGCAGGTTGCGACATTTGTCAAGATGTTTGTCCTTGGAATCAGCGATTTGCAAAACCAACTGACGTTGCAGAATTTGAGCCTTATCCTGAAAATATCGCACCGACACTTGCAGAATTAGCCGAGATTTCCGATGAAGAATGGAACCGCCGATTTACAGCTTCGGCGCTGCGGCGAATTAAACCCGAAATGCTGCGTAGAAATGCGAAAGCAAATCAAATTAATAGTTAGTAGTCATTAGTCAGTAGTCATCAGTCATTAGTCAATAGTCATTAGTTTTAGTCTTTTTTTCTTGTTCCTGACATCCGTTACATCCCGTACATTGCAAGTAAGGCCGAACTTACTTCTTCAAAAATTTATGTCTTCCAATGAACCTACAAAATACGATGCAGTTTTAGGCGGTAAAAATCCACCTCCAAAGGATGCTGCTGTGTTGGGTGGCATAGCAGGAGTCAAGCAGGGCTTAGCCAGCCAGTCAGTTGCGGCAAGGCTAGCAGCACTTTCCGATGCTTTTAATTACGGAGAAGCAGGTTTAGAAGCAGCAATTGCAGTGTTTGACGATGCTGACGAGCAGGTGCGAGCTACCGCGGCTGCTATGTTTTGTCGGCAAGAACAAATCAGATTGCTTGAAAAAGGTACAATAATTTGGAATAAATGGAGAGTGCAAAATCTACTTTTATTGGGCGGATTTTTAGATTTGAGTTGGGCAAATTTGAGGGGATATAATTTTAGTGGAGCTAACTTGAGGGAGTCTAATTTAGCCGGAGCAAATCTTGAAGGTAGTAATTTACAAACAGCCAAAATTTTTCAGAGTAACTTGGAAGTAAGTAATCTCAAAAATGCCGATTTTAGTGGAGCTAACCTGAGTCGCTCGAATCTCAGTGGTGCTGATTTGCAGGGAGCGAATCTCAGCCACACAAACCTCCGTTTAGTGAATTTTCGGGAAGCTAATTTATGTCAAACTATCCTGAAAAAAGCTAAACTCGGTGGGGCTAATTTGAGCGGCGCGGATTTGACTGGTGCTGACTTGAGCGGGGCAGATTTGAGTTTAGCTAAGCTGGGCGGGGCAAATTTGACAGGAG
>JAYUGZ010000433.1:0-1698 GCA_043767465.1 Cyanobacteriota bacterium | reverse complement strand
ACAGTTAACAGTTGACTGTTGACAGTTTTAAATAACTAGGTATCTAGGAACCTCAAACAAAGAAATATGGATCGATCGCAATTTTCAGTGCTGGGACTACCAGTTCATATATTAGATGATTACACAGGTTGGCTGATCGATCGCCTGAAGCAAGGCTTGGGAAGTCACGTCGTGACGTTAAATGCTGAAATGGCGATGCAAGGCGAGCAAAATCCGGCTTTAGCGGAGGTAATCCGCAAAGCGGAACTCGTGATTCCTGATGGTTCGGGAGTGGTGCTATACTTGCGGCTGCGAGGCAAGTCAGCACAGCGGTTTCCGGGGATAGAATTAGCAGAATCGCTGTTAGAAGCTGCGGGAAAATTGCCTAATTCCGAATCAATATTTTTCTTTGGAGGTTCCCCGGGAGTTGCGGATAAAGCAGCAGAAACTTGGCAGCAAAAAGTTAAGGGATTGTCGATTGTTTCTGAACACGGCTATCTCTCGCCCGACGAACAAAAAGACTTGCATCAAAGCCTGAAAGAAATGCAGCCAAAACTGATTTTTGTGGGCTTGGGAGTGCCTCGCCAAGAGTTTTGGATTGCGGAACATCGGCATCTTTGTCCTAATTCGATTTGGGTGGGAGTTGGCGGCAGTTTCGATATTTGGGCGGGAACAAAAACTCGCGCACCGGCTTGGTTTTGCGACAATCATTTAGAATGGTTGTATCGACTTTATCAAGAACCTTGGCGCTGGCGCAGGATGTTGGCTTTGCCACAATTTGCATTGAAGGCTTTGGGGAGTTTTCGAGGGTAAGTTAAACAGTGGACAGTTGACAGTGGACAGTTGACAGTTTGAACAATACCGATGCAACCGGAAACGATATATCAATTCCGGTGGCAGAAGAATTAATATTACCGGAGATCAGGACACGGCAGTGCCGTTTCCCTACAATTAATCTGGCGCGCAAGAAACGGCACTGCCGTATCCTCTAAATTACACAATATAAGCAGAATCGATCGCCTTTGCGCGATTAATCGCCACCAACGTCTGGTAAATCAAAGCCGAAATCTCCGCGCGCGTGATATCCCGCAAGGGCGAAAGCCGATCGCGCGCCGGATAATTGACTACAATCTTCAAAGCAGTCGCTGTGCCGATCGCACTCAAAGCAAAATTAGGAATTTGAGAGCGATCGGTGTAAACTTTTAGAGACTCAGCATTTCCTCCCTTAAGTTCCAAACCGTTAACCAAAGAGACGATCGCCTCAGTCTTCGTCAAATTCTGATTAGGGCCAAACTTCAACCCCGGAAACCCGGATAAAAAGCCTCCCCGATTCGCCCGTTCGATCGTACTTCTCGCCCAAAAACTAGCAGAAACATCGCTAAAATTGGTAGCAGCCACCTTCGGAATCGGACTAAACGCACTCACCAACAGCGCCGCATATTGAGCCCGATTTAAAATATCATCCGGGCCAAAAGAACCGTCAGGTAAACCGCTAATAATGTTCGCCGCAGCCAAAGCTTCAATAAATTTCTCGGCCCAATGTCCAGAAATATCGCTGAATCTTGCACCGCCGATATTCGGATTGCCACCACCCTTTCTCACCGCAGCTTGCACAGCTTTCAAAGCATTCACTTTTCCATAGCCAAACCAATCGCTGCGACGGCTGTTAGTATCGTAATTTCCCATACGATTTCCCAACTGCGGATCGGGATCGGCGTC
>JAYUGZ010000432.1:0-4374 GCA_043767465.1 Cyanobacteriota bacterium | reverse complement strand
AGACAGAAGCAACACTCCCCGAACTAGAATCTCTGGATAATATTAAGGAAAGGTTGAGAATCTCTTACAATCGTTTGTACAGGCTTTTGCAGCAGGTGACAGAATCTCAACCGGCTGCGACTGCGGATACGTTAAACTTTCTGTATGGAACGATAGAAGACGGAGAGGCCATTGTCGATGCCTCAGCAGCAAGCATTCAAGAAATCAAAATGGATTGGAACTTACGATGAATCAACAACCTAGAATCCCCGATGCTGAAACCAGAAAGCGACACGTTGAAAATATCCGTGAAGTCTGCCGACAGCTTGACGCTTTTAATTTGAAGTTAGATGAAGCGATCGCCATATTTGAAGCTGACAACCGCCGCCAGCGTCGAGAACGTTTGGCGGGTAAATACAGGCGTGTGGAATCTCAGGTAGAAAATCCGGCGGTTGAAACCGCGTCTACACAAACGATGTCCGCCTCCGCGGACTGAAGAAAAAAATGTAATTTTTACAGTCATTTTTACGGCCCATTCTTCAACCTGCGGAGGCGGTTTTGCCTGTACAGACGCGGTTTCAACCGCCGGGTATTCTTGATTTTTTTTCTATTACACTCGCTGCAACTTAGCCGTCCTCGGATCGATAATTTTGCGGCCCAAACCTGTAAACTTAATTGCCAGATTAGTTTTATCGCCCACTCCCAAAACGTGGGTAATTTCTCCGACTCCAAAAGCATGATGAAAAACCCGTTCGCCCGCTTTCCACTCTGATGGAGAACTCCCAGAATTAGCTGCTGAATTATTAGTTTTTCCGTTAGAAGCAGCCGTTTTACCTGTCTTAGTTTTCTTCGTAGTTCCAGCTAACAAATGTGTCGGTAATTCCCCCAAGAATAGGGAAGGCGTGCAGTGTTCGCGGTATCCTCCCCAGAGGCGGCGTTCGCGAGTGTGAGTGAGAAATAGCAATTCCTGGGCGCGGGTGATGCCAACGTAGCACAAACGACGTTCTTCTTCAATAGCTTTCGGGTCATCCAAACTGCGGAAATTGGGAAATAAACCTTGTTCCATTCCGACTAGAAATACTACGGGAAATTCTAACCCTTTTGCTGAGTGCAGCGTCATCAGCGACACGCGCGAATCGTCTTCTTTTAAGTCGTCTAAATCGGATGCTAAGGATGCTTTTGCTAAAAATGATGTTAGCGTCGGTTCTTCGTTTTGTTCTTCAAATTGGATCACCGCGTTGTACAATTCTCGAACGTTGGCGATGCGATTTTCGGCTTCTTCGGTTCCTTGGTTCTTCAAATCGTCAATGTAACCAGAATCTTCGATAATTCCTTGGACAATTTGCGATGCGGGTGTGGTTTCAAGTTTTTGTTGCCAATTACTAATGATGGCGGCAAACTTAATGATCGCTTTTGCCGATCGCCCTGCGAGAGTATTTACCGAAGAATCATCGCTGAGGATTTCCCACAACGGTATCCCCAACTGAGTTGCAGCCTCTTCGATTTTACCAAATGTGGTATCACCAATGCCGCGGCGGGGAGTATTGATGATGCGTTTGAGGCTGACGCTATCGTCGGGATTCGCGATCGTCCGCAGGTATGCTAGGATATCCTTGATTTCTTTGCGATCGTAAAACTTCAGCCCGCCGACAATATTGTAGGGAATATCCAAGTACATTAACGCTTCTTCAAAGGAGCGAGATTGAGCGTTGGTGCGGTAGAGAATCGCAAAGTTACTCCCGTGTTCGTACTCCGAGTTTTGGCGCTTCAGCGTTTGAATTTGACCAGCTACAAATTGCGCTTCATCTATTTCGTTGTCAGCGCGCCACACCACAATCGGAGCTCCGGGTGCGCGAGTCGGGCGCAGCACCTTCTCGATGCGTTCGGTATTGTGTTCGATCAAGTGGTTGGCGAGTTCGAGGATGTTTTCGCGCGATCGATAATTCTCCTCTAATTTTACCATTGTCTGAGTCTGATCGTCGGACAAACCATCGCCGAAATCCTCTTGAAATTCCAGCAAGATGGTATAATCTGCCATCCGAAAACTGTAAATTGATTGATCGACATCACCCACTACAAAAATCGATCGATTTTGCCATTTATCAAACTCTTTCGGGTTAACGTTATTCGTGACCAACATCCGAATCAAATCATATTGAGTTCGGTTGGTATCTTGATATTCGTCTACTAAAATATGGCAAAACTTGCGATGCCAATAATTTAAGACTTGCTCATTTTGGGATAAGAGTTTAACCGGAACCAGAATCAAATCGTCAAAATCTAAGCCGTTGTTGGCGGCTAAAGCGTCTTGATAGCGGCTGTAAACATCGGCAATTACGCGCCCTCTATAATCCGGTTCTGCGGCGAGAAATTCTTGAGGCGACCAACCTTTGTTTTTAGCATTGCTGATGGCGTAGCGGACTTTGCGCGGGTCAAATTTCTTATCGTCGAGGTTGAGAGTTTTGGTGACGATTTGTTTGACAAGAGTTTGAGCATCTGACTCGTCAAAAATCGAAAAATTCTTCTTCCATTGGCGGCCTTTTTCATCTTGATATTTCTCAATATCGTAGCGGAGAATGCGGCCGCACAGAGAGTGAAATGTTCCCATCCAAATCTGTTTGGTAATTCTGTGGTAAATTTGCGATCGCAATTTCGTCTGTATCTCCGGCGCCAACTCTGCCAAAGGCTTGCCATATTCGGCTTCAGCTTGCTGAGTTGCCAGCAATTTCTCAATTCTTTCTTTCATCTCTCTGGCGGCTTTATTCGTAAATGTCACCGCCAGAATATTATCGGGATCGACTCGATTGGTACGAACTAAATTAGCCACTCGGTAAGTAAGAGCTCGGGTTTTGCCCGAACCAGCCCCCGCTACTACTAACATCGGCCCGTTATAGTGTGCGACTGCTTGACGCTGAGATGGGTTGAGGTGGCTGAGGAAATCAGTGGTTTGAGTCATAGCTGTAGAAGAAGGAAGTTCGGCAACGGATTCTGTAACGGATTTAACGGATGTCAGGAAGTTCGGCAACGGATTCTGTATAATGATAAACTTGAATTTTTTAACTTTTAAATATTTGTTTGAGCCAAATTGCAGCTAATATTCCGAAGCTAATCCAGATGGCAACAATTATAGCAGCCGCAGCCCGATTTATCGGTTTTCCTCGTTCTATTTCTGCGGCTGCTTTTTCCCGACACTCGGCTAAAACGGCTGGCGGAATCATCTTCAGTACCAGCCAAATTCCCAAGGGTACAATGATCAAATCGTCTAAGTAGCCGAAAATTGGGATGAAATCGGGAATTAAGTCGATCGGGCTAAAAGCATACGCAACAGTAACACCTGCTAAAACTCTCGCGTACCAAGGTACTCTCTGGTCTGTACTGGCTAAATAAATTGCGTAAGTTTCTTTTTTGAGTTGCTTAGCAAGTTGTTTTAACGATTGCATATATTAACCATTCTTAGATAAGTTCCCCATTCCCCATTTCCTATTTAAGTTTCTAAAAGTGTAACCGTGGGGATATCTGAAAATTTTCGTTCCAGGATAAGATTATACCATCTATTGTGTGAGGAGAATCGAGTTTATGAATTTAAATTTGCAACGGGGTGATCGCCTTAATTTCCGCAACCTGATAACAGCGTTGTGTTTAACCTTAACACTCGTTAGTTTCGCAGGATTAGATCCGGCCGTCGCTCAAGAACAGCGGCTCAGAACGCTGACAGTGACTGGGCGAGGGATTGAAGCAATTCCCACTACTCAAACTCAAGTTCGTTTGGGGGTTGAGGTGCAGGGAAAAACGGCGGGCGAGGTGCAGCAGGAAGTGGCGAGGCGATCGTCCGCTGTGGTAGAGTTGCTGCGATCGCGCCAAGTCGAAAAACTCGAAACTGCCGGCATCAGCCTTAGCCCAGATTACAGCTACGAAAACAATCAGCAGCGCTTGATTGGCTATAAGGCGACGAATACCGTCACTTTTCGGATCAATACTCAATCTGCCGGTACTTTGCTCGATGATGCGGTGAATGTTGGGGCGACACGCATTGACGGTGTGAGTTTTGTAGCCGCCGAAAGTGCGATCGCCCAAGCTCAAAAACAAGCACTCAAAAAAGCAACTCAAGACGCTCAATCGCAAGCGGATGCAGTCTTAAATGCTCTTAACTTCAAGCGGGGAGAAATTCTGAGCATTCAAGTCAACGGTGCTTCCGCGCCGCCTCCTATGAATCGCAGAGACTTTGCTGAAGCTCGCGGTACTGCTACTTTTGGATTATTTCCAACACCTGTAGTGGGCGGGGAAGAGCAAGTAGAAGCTTCTGTTACTTTGCAAATTAGTTATTAATTTCGTTTGTGGTTGCATCGGAATTGTTAGTAGCAAAAATTAGGAGACGGCAGTGCCGTGTCCCTACCG
>JAYUGZ010000431.1:0-1701 GCA_043767465.1 Cyanobacteriota bacterium | reverse complement strand
TGGGGCGGGCCGGAAAGCCCGCCCCACAACAGAAAAACCCCGGATTTTACCTTTTTACGTAAGTCTTAAGGTATAGAATCATCTACCTAATTAGGACTATGTTAATTAGATGTGCGATCGCTTATTTGTGCGGCACAATCACATCAAAAAAAGCATCATCCAAATCATAACCAAACATCTGCGACATTCCCATCAACTTCGATTTACTAGGAATTCCCTGCTGGTTCAACCAATCAGTCAACACAAAAATTTTGCTCATCAAAAACATTTCCAAAGCTTCAGGATTGTACTGAATGCCTTGGGTGCGGTGGAACTGGTGCGGCACCAACATTGCCGCATAGCGCGCTAATTCTCCCGCTTTCCAATCCAGAACAAATGGCAGCCAAGGATAACAAGCGTCCAAGCGAATAAACCACAGCCGCACTTCTGGAAGTTCCGAGATTTCTCGCCGATCTAATTCTTCGCGCGGATACTCTATTTCAAATTGTACCTGTTGTTCGTTTTGGGCGATCGCCCCAGCCGCCAGCCACTGCTCAATAACAGTCCGCACCGGAGACAAATCTAAGCTGTTTATGCGATCGGCATCTATAGCTATCATAATACTCATAAAAAGTCAACCTTATAAAATTAAGTCACGATCTATAATACCACCAATCACCAATTACCAATCACCAATTATATCAAATCCGACTGATTCATCTCAATCAGTTCAATCCCGTACATTCCCCTGTTCATTCTTCCTTCTTGCTTCGCTCAACTGTCAACTGTCAACTGTCAACCCTGCCTTTTTCATTCTTCATTCTTGCTTCTGTCAACTGTCAACTGTCAACTGTCAACTGTCAACTGTCAACTCACCCATTTTTCCCAAACTTGCTATCCTGCAAAGAATTACCAATCCCCTGGATAATTCCCCGCCCGATCAAACCAATTCCCCGCCCGATAACTTGAGTCAAAACGTAAACAACAGCAGCACCGAACAGCGAAATAACCGCGCGAACCCTAGGTGCGATCGCATCCCTGGCTTCCAGCACCAAAGTCAAAGCCAACCGCCACCCAGAAAGCTGTGATAACTCCCCATTTCTCGGAGCATAAATAGAAATCCTCTTAATTCCAGAATCACCCAAAACAAACAGCCAAAACCTGCTTTCAAAAATAGCTTTCGGTTCCACAAAATAACTATTCCAGCGATATTTCCACGATAAATTATTCCTAAACCCCTCAATTTCTCGCGTCGAAATTAACTTGCCATCATAAAAACTTTGCTTGATTTCCTCAATATCCCCAAAATTATTTAGCAGAGGCTGGACCACTCCGCTAGCAACTTGGATTACCAAATTTTCTAACAAAGCTTCAGCCCGCTGCATCGCTTGCGGGCTGCCAGGAAGACAAGAAATATTGTCAACTGTTAGCGGAATTTCAAATAGCAAATGTGCAAATAAATCAACAGTCATCGGGATTTTGTCAAGGATTTCTGCGGCAACTGCTTTTTCATCTGCCAGCAGCACCGGCACAACTTCTACGCCGCTGCCGGAAATCAAAAAAGCAGGACTTCCCCCTTGACTTTCTGGCCGTTGCAAGCTGCTTTGACTACTGTCAAACAACCGATTTTCTCCCGTTTGCAGCGTATAGTACCTGCCAAAAAAATCTATGATTGTCGCTTCCCACAAATCCCGCAAAATAGCAGGCATTTTTTCCGACAAT
>JAYUGZ010000430.1:0-4376 GCA_043767465.1 Cyanobacteriota bacterium | reverse complement strand
AAAGCTACTATTAAATACCGCAAGATTACTGCGATTGCTTCCCGGTTTCCCTCGTCGATTCCCAATCGAACGAGCAAGCGTTCCTTAAGAAAGTTCGTAAAAGAGCGCGAGATGACGATCACAGCCATGAACAATACAATCAGTTCCACAAGTGACCGCAGCGATACAGGATTATCCCCAATTTTAAATAAGGTAGATGTAAAGACTTGGGAGATATCTGTCAGTAATTCTTGGGGGATTGTATTTACAGTCATTTTGTGGTAAATTAAGTAAATATATAGCTCAATGGACAGCCTTAATATTTCTCGGCGAAGTTGGATAAACAAGGACTGAAGTCCTAACTGCGAACTTTTTTGATTTCTCGCCGATAGCGGGGACGACAGGGTGTTCCCGTACAAACAAAGCTAGCTGGCATATTTTTGAAGACGCTGCTGCGAGCTCCAATTAAAGCGTTGGCACCGATTTCGACACCAGGGCCAATGAAGCAGTCGGCGGCAATCCAAACGCCATTATTAATGATAACAGATGCTGTAATTAAACCAAAGGCTGGGTCTTGGGGGTCGTGAGTGCCTGTGCAGAGGTAACTTTTTTGAGAGATGACGCAGTGTTTGCCGATCGCAATTCGCTCCAAACTGTACAATACAACATCATCGCCAATCCAACTATAATCTCCGATTTCAATTTTCCAAGGATAGGTAAAACGAGCCGTAGGGCGAATCACCGCACCTCGACCTATTTTTGCTCCAAATAACCGCAGTAGACAGCTTCTAATCCTATTACAAGGGTGTGGAGTGAGGGGAAAGGCGATCGCCTGCACGAACCACCACAGCAAAATTAGCCAACCAGGTCTGCCGCGATCGAAATTTGACTGGTTGTAAAGCCTCAAATCAACCAAAGATTCGCCTCTCAAACTATTTGACTGACTCTCGCTAATTGGTATAGAATTGATTGCAGTACCTGGGGAATTTGCGACAGAAGGCGGGGCTTCCGGATCGGGAGTTGGCGAGTTAGAAGTCATATAACTAAAATATATGAATTTTGGTTAGTAGTGAGGACTTTAGTCCGCATCATTGCTAGGACTAAAGTCCTCACTACTAACCTGTTACACTTAATTTAATGTTTAATTGATAATGGGATTTAACTTCAAGGACTGCTGCATGATATTTCCAGTTAAGGACAATCTTGATTCTGAGAGCAAAAATGCGTTAGCGAAGCCCTTGAAGAGGATCGCCCGCTGCGGAAAATCCCAACCAAAAGTTGCGAAAGTACGGCTGTTACAGACAGCTTTGGTACTGCTTAGCAGCTTTTTTGTAGCAGAGTTAATGGCTGCGATGAGTTCTCACAGTTTGTCTTTGCTAGCGGATGCGGGTCATGTGCTCTCAGATGTGGCGGCTTTGACGATAACTTTGGCCGCGACTTGGTTTTCCTCCAGGAAGACGGGAAAGGCAGGAAATGCGCCTCATACTTCGGCATTGCCCGATCGCCCTGAGATCGTTGCTGCTTTAGTTAATAGTATCAGTTTAGTGGCGATCGCCCTGTGGATTGCCTTCGAGTCGATCGACCGATTGCTGTCCCCAACTCCCGAAGTAGAAGGACTCCCGATGTTAATTACTGCAATTGTCGGTTTAAGCGTCAACTCTGTCAATGCTTTTTGCCTGCATTCTTGCTGCCACGGCGACCTCAACCTTAAAAGTGCTTTTCTGCACGCAGTGGCGGACATTTGTTCCTCGATTGGGGTAATTGTAGCAGCCATCGCCGTAGCTTGGCTGCACTGGAATTGGGCGGATGGCTTGATTAGCTTGCTGGTGTCTGGGGCGATCGTTTTATTGACTTTACCATTATTAATTGAAAGTATCAACTTGCTGCTGGGTAATGTATCTGCTGTTTCCGCAAATCAACAGCCTTGCGATTGCCCAAAACAAAGCGCTGAAAACTTGCTTTTCCCCTCACTGGAAGAACTAATTAAATGAAGTTTGCAGTAAAAACTAACCTTTGATTCCGATGAATTTAGTTGTCACAACAAACGGTTGAAATTCCAGGTAATCGAGCGGAAATAAGCTTGCGCAAAACTATGAAAAAAATCATTATTGGCATCATGGGTCCAGGTGACAGTGCCACATCAACCGACTTAGAAAACGCCTATCAACTCGGACAACTCATCGCCGAAGCAGGATGGATATTGCTAACTGGCGGCAGAAATATCGGCGTGATGGATGCCGCCAACCAAGGCGCAAAATCAGCTAACGGTTTAACAATCGGCATTCTTCCAGGAAACGACACTCGCGGCATTTCCGAAGCAGTAGATATTGCCATTGTCACCGATATGGGAAACGCCAGAAATAACATTAATATTCTTTCTTCAGATGTCATAATTGCCTGCGGTATGGGCACCGGGACAGCTTCGGAAATTTCCCTCGCCCTCAAAGCTCACAAGCAAGTTATCTTGTTAAATCATATCCCCGAAAGTCAACTTTTCTTTAAAAGCTTAGGACAATTTAACATTTTTGTGGTAAACAATGCTGTAGAGGCTATGAATCAAGCTCGCGAAATCCTAGTAAATCCCAGATGAAATCCCAGATGAGAGTAAGCAAATTCAACTTTTGTGCGATCGCAATTTTCCTAACCTTGGGCATTTTCGGCAGTACCAAAGCAGACGGAGGAATTGCACAGTTCAGTTTCAGCAACAAATCCACTCAAACTTTAGCACAAACTCTCCCTCCTCCTCCTCCTCCGGCTGCCCCTGCCAAATTGCCAGTTACCGAACAGGAAGCGCCGCCGATTACTAGCGAATCCGTGCCGGATCAAATAGCTTTAGCAACCCATTTGCAGACTATCAAAGCTAGAATGTTCGGTGCTTACTGGTGTCCTCACTGTCACACGCAACAAGAACTTTTCGGCAAACAAGCATTTAGCGCGATTACATATATTGAGTGCGATCCCAGAGGCAAAGATGCTCAACCAGATTTGTGCAAAGCTGCCAAGATTCAAGCTTATCCCACTTGGGAAATTCGCGGGAAATATTACACCGGGAGGCTATCTTTGGAAAAACTTGCTATCTTATCCGGTTATAAAGGTAGCAGCAATTTTATGCCACCAGTTCCCTCCCCTTAAAATTCTCTAAATCTATGGTGCGCACTGCGCACCTAAAAATATGACTTTTATGACTCTAACTTGTGAATAATATGAATTGACATCACAGCGATCTGGTTGTTGAATGGTAATTAGGCAGACCGATCTATTTTGATTTCAGATTGGCAGTTATTCAGGAGACTGAAACGATGCAGTTACAATCTAGCAAAAAACAAATAATTTTTAGCAGTTTGCTGTGCTTCTCGGCAATTGCCTTTCCGGTAGCGAGTCAAGCTATAACAGTACAAGAAGTACCGAATCCTCGCCAAAATCACACTTGGGTAACAGATAAAGCCAATATTCTCAGCGACAGCACGGAAACTCAGCTAAATCAGATGATTGCGGAGTTGGAGGCAAAAAATGGCTCAGAAATCGCAGTTGTGACAGTGCCTGATACTAAGCCATCGGCGACACCAAAGGCATTTGCTACAGAATTATTTAACTTTTGGGGAATTGGCAAGAAAGGTAAAAATAACGGAGTTTTGTTGTTGATTTCGTCGGGTGAACGCCGCGTTCAAATTGAAACAGGTTCGGGGATTCAAAACATTTTGCCCGATGCGAAAACGGTGAGTATTATTCAAACTGAGATTACGCCCAGATTTAAACAGCAGGACTTTGACGGGGGCACATTAGCCGGGACAAAGGCGTTAGTTAATGTTTTACAAACTCTGACTGCAAACGTGCAATCTCAAAATACGCTGCCTTTGGCTCCAATAGTACCAAATCAAGCGGTAAAACCTTCGGCAAAAACTCAATCTCAAAACACGCTGGCTGTGGCTCCAACAGTACCAAATCAAGCGGTAAAACCGTCGCCCATACCTGCTCAATCGCCAGTTGTTACGGATGATAACCCCCTATTTGGCTTGTTAATATTTTTCTTAATCTTGGCCTTCGTTGTGGGATTGATAGGATGGATAATTTGGTCTATTATCTACAGCATACTTAGTGTGTTCTATCCTGAGAGATTTCCTCCCCGTCCCCGCTCCTATTCTAATAGTAGTAGCAGCGATTGCAGTAGCAGCGATTACAGCAGTAGCAGCAGTAGCGACTCGGGCGGTAGCTTTGGTGGTGGTGACTCTGGGGGTGGCGGCGGCGGTGGAGATTACTGATAGTTCTAAGGTGCTATAAGAGCGCACCTTATTCGATTGTGAATTATATCATTTTCCCTAGAATGACCGCAATCATATTGGTTTGTAGTGAGGACTTTAGTCCTATGATGGATGCGGACTAAAGTCCTCACTACAAAC
>JAYUGZ010000429.1:0-4382 GCA_043767465.1 Cyanobacteriota bacterium | reverse complement strand
TACTACGAACCTAATTTTTTTCACATTGTCAACACTTGGAAAACAGAATCATAAATAGGAGATAAACATCATGACTTTTATCGACCCCAGAACGGATTTTGCATTTAAAAGAATATTTGCTTCCGCAGAAAGTAAACCTATTCTGATTAGCTTTCTCAACGGTCTGATTTATCAAGGCAATCCCACTATTCAAGATTTACAAATGATCGATCCGTATCAAGCCGGAGAAGTTGTGGGATTGAAAGACTCGTATTTAGATGTCAAAGCAACCCTAGATAACGAGACGATCGTGATTATCGAAATGCAAGTTTTGAATGTGAAAGCTTTTGAAAAACGAATTGCCTACAATGCAGCGAAAGCTTACGGAAATCAACTCACGCGGGGCAAGGGATACTTAAATTTAGACCCGGTAATTGCCATCACAATTACGGATTTTATTTTGTTTGAAAACACCAATAAAATTATTTCGCGTTTTTCTTTTAAAGAAGAGGAAGAACACTTTGATTATATCTGTCCGACAATGACGCTAATTTTTGTGGAATTACCAAAATTCAATAAGTCTGTTGATGAGTTAGAATCTCTAGCTGACAAGTGGATTTATTTTATTAGAGAAGCACCAAATTTGGAAATGGTTCCAGAATCGCTGGAAACAACTGCACCGATTCAGCAAGCTTTTGGTATTGCTAATACCGTGAACCTCAGTCGCAAAGAATTAGATCAATTGGAAGCACAGGTATTTTATATGCAAGATCAGCAACGTTCGAGAGAAGAAAGTTTAGAAACAGGATTAGAAAGGGGTGTGCAGCAGGGCTTGCAGCAGGGCTTGCAGCAGGCGATGCAGCAGAGTTTGCAGCGTCAAATTAATATTGCAATTCGTTTGCTGGAACGAAAGCTGGGAACTTTGGATGAGTCAATTAAATCTAGAATTGCACAGTTATCTAGCGATCGAATGGATAGTTTGACAGAAGCTGTGCTTGATTTTAATAGCGCGGAAGATTTGGTGAGTTGGTTGCAGGAAATGGGCGATCGATAGTAAAAAATCAGAGTGCGCCTTGGGTATCTTGTTTATAGCATCAATACTTCGGACAGTTTTAGATCTAATCTAGTATCTCAAACCCTTGATGGCTATAGGGATGACTATTTTTTCAATCTTTAAGTCTCGCCCTGAGTTTCAAAAAATCATTAAAAATGCCAGGGCTTACGCTGTAACGCTTACAGAGTCGTTAAAAAACTGTCCGAAGTATTGATAGCATTTTAAATTTCATAAAGAGCGATCGCACATTATGCCTTACAGTCAATTTACAATTACTAGAGCCAAAAAAGACTTTAAGTTAACTATCGTGGAGGGAAGTCGGTTTTTTCCAGAGGTAGAATCAATTAATCCCAGTCCGAGATTGACTAGCGAATTAGAAGATTTGCCTTGGACGATCGCAGTTAATTCAGAAAAAGCTCGATCGGAAGCCCTTGTCTACCCGGTTTTGCAAGAAGTCCGGCGCTTGATGAACCGCCAAATCAGTTTATTTTCGGGACGGGAATTCAATGTTGACCCCAGTTGCGATCTCACCGGATACGTCGATTTTTTAATTAGCCGATCGCCCGAACAGCTTACCGTAGAAGCACCCGCGATCGTAGTTGTGGAAGCAAAAAAAGCCGATTTGAACGAAGGTATCGGTCAATGTATTGCTGAAATGGTGGCGGCACAGCGCTTTAACGAAGCAGCAGAAAACCCGATCGCAACTATCTACGGTTGTATCAGCAGCGGCACTCAATGGCGCTTTCTCAAGCTTTCAGGAACCACAGTGGCGATCGACCTTACCGATTATCCCCTGCTTCCTGTGGAAAATATCTTAGGATTTTTGGTGTGGATGGTTCAACAAAATTAGTTGGATGCGACTGATTCACTCACTTTTGTTCAAATACCTCTCAATCAGGACGATCGCCACAATATCATCCACTGGTCTCGGTGGCGTCCGCATTCCTTCGGGAATCAAGCGAGAAAGTCCCGTGGGAGGGTACATTTGCCAGTAGCGTTCCCTCGCTTCTAAACTGCTGTACCTCTCGTCCACTTGAACAATTTTTATCAAAGGTGACAAACTCTGAGTCAGTTTTTGTTTCCAACTCTTAGAAGTAGTTTGATCTCCCATAACCAATAACTCAATCGAAAACTGTTCGCACAAAGATTGAATAGTAGATATCGCTGCTTCCGACAGCACAACTTGATGGTAACAGACATTCTTATCTCTACCCATGACGGCGACACCGCACTTATCTTTACCTGGATCGAAACCTAAAATCATATTTATTTGTAATTTGTTATTTGTTATTGGTTGGTTGTCTGTTGACTGTTGGCTGCTGTCCGGTGCGGAAAACAACCACTCCATTCTGAATAGCAACTAAATCTATTTTAAGCGGGCCGGCGATGTAAGTGACATCTGTGGCGATCGCCCGAACCTCCAATGGTTTCTGGTACTGCTGTAGTCGATCGATAAAACCAGCCAAAGTTTCAATCCGATTGTCCGCAACTTGGACTGTACCGCCGACAACACCGATCAGGCGAGCGCGAAATTGACAAGCTTCGATCAATTGCTGCAACTGCTGTCGCACCTGTTCGTCAGGTAAAGCTACCGGATCGACAGCCACCCCTGCAATCACATCTCCAGCCCGGAAAACAACTCGATTGATTTCGGCTTCTGCAAATACCTTAATTAGCTTTTCTTCCCGCAGGTAATTAGCGCCGGCGACAATCCGCACCACGTAATCTTGACCGTCTTTAATTTGACTGATTAATTGATCGATTTCCGCCTTGGTAATTTGAATAACCTGCTCTTTAACCTTAGTATTTTCCGGCCGCATCAGTCCGACGGTGGTTTTATTTGCTTCTTGCAAGAGTCGATCGATCGCGCGGCTCTCCGTACCGGGTTCCAGGATGCGAACCACGCCAGCAGCTAAAATTTGACCGCGCCTGATCGCAACTGTACCCTCACGGATTGCCTGAAAGTCGCGTTCCAAAACTTGCATTTGCTGCTGCAATAATGTTTGCTGCTGTTCGAGTTGAGCTTGTTGCTGTGCGAGGGTTTCTAAGAGTGCTTCCCTCTCGGCAATTACTTTGTCCCGATCGACAATTGTGCGATCGCGCGAGGCGAGATTTTGCAGCCGCTGGGCAATTTCCTTGTCCCGCTCGGCAATTAATCCGTTGCGATCGACAATTGCTGCATCGCGCTTGGCAATTTCTCCCTCTCGCTGGGCAATTTCTGCATTTCGCTGGGCAATTTCTCGATCGCGCTGGGCAATTTGAGTTTTTACCTGTTCTCGCTGCTCGATTAACTGTTGGCGTTCCGCTTGCAGTTGGGCGATGTCCGATCCCAGAGTCGTTTTTTGCCCTGAAACAGTCTTCAATTGGTTCTCGGTGCGATCGAGCTGAGCTCTGGTAGTCGATCGGGCTGTTTCCACCAATTTCAATTGTTCTTCTGTCTGAGATTTAGCCGCTTCCACCAGTTTCAATTGTTCTTCTGTCTGAGATTTAGCCGCTTCTACCTGACTTAACTGCTGTTCAGTTTTAGACTTCGCTGTTTCCACGCTATTGAGTTGCGATCGCAGCGAATTTAATTTTGTCTGCGTCTTCGCTTGCTCGGCATTAGCTGTTTGGAGCGATCGATTAATTTGCTCTAAATTGGCTTTAGCTTGCCCTTGAGCAGCTCTGGCTTGAGCTAATTGAGTTTCAATTTGATTTTTTTCTTCAGTGGCTTGGTTGATTTCTCTGCGGGCGTTGTTGAGTCTTTTTTGAATTTCGTCTATTCTAAAAACTCCGGTTCGCAGCGGCTTGCTAGTAGCAAACAAAATGCCCAGAGTAATTGCTGACAGGATGCTGCCGGCCATCACTGTCACCACCACAGCAGTATCGCGGGGGCGAAGCTTGAACAAACTCAATCTAGCCTTGCCGACTTTCGTCCCAAGGCGATCGCTGACAGTAGCGATCACACCCCCCAACACTAAAATTACAAATATTAGGATGTATCCAGCAGTCATTCCGATTTTTTCTTGTAGATTTTGGATTTTGGATTGAATCTAGAATCCAAAATCCAAAATCCCATAGTTTCTCGGCATCAAGTGAATTGCTGGCTTAAGGCCACCGGGTTGTGAACTGTGATCTTTTTCTTGTGGATCGAGATCATAGTTTCTTGTCTGAGATCCCCCAGCAAACGAGTCACAGTTACCCGCGTCGAGCCGATCGCCTCGGCGATCGCCTGATGGGACAACTTCAAATCAATCGTAATCCCCTCTGTCCCCGGCACGCCAAAATCCCGGCACAGAATCAGCAAAAAGCTGACGAGTCTCGAACCCATATCTCGGTGTGCGAGCGTTTCGATCATCATCTCGGTTTG
>JAYUGZ010000428.1:0-4384 GCA_043767465.1 Cyanobacteriota bacterium | reverse complement strand
TTGACTGAGGACTTGATATTAGAAGATAACCGATCGCCCAAAACGGTTAATCGGAACCGATCCGGCGGTACAAACGTGATTCCCCGGCGGGTTGGACGAATTGCCCGATCGAGATTCGAGACAAACTCGCGCGCCGACAACACCGTTGCTAATACCAGCTTCATCTCAAACATCGACAACGCCATCCCGATGCAGCTTCGACTCCCGCCCCCAAACGGTAAAAATTCCGCGGCGGTAAACTTGCGATCTAAAAAGCGATCGGGATTGAACCCGGCCGGATTTTCGTAGGTTTCTGGGCGGCGGTGCGCTAAATACACAGAGGGGATTAAAATGGTTCCCGGTTGGTAGGTGTAACCTTCGAGTTCGATCGCCCTTTTTACCTTGCGCGGCTGCGAAATCAACGCAATCGGATAAACGCGCAGCGCTTCTTTGCAAACTGCGGTTAAATACGGCGACTGCGAAAGCGCGATCGGATCGGGATTTTCGCCCAATTCATCCAATTCGGCGTGCAACTTAGCCAGACATTCGGGATGCTGATGCAGCCAGTAAAATGCCCAAGTCAATGCAGATCCAGTGGTTTCGTGTCCCAACAACAACAGTGTCATCAACTGATCGCGCAATTCTCGATCGCCAATTGATTCGCCTGCTTCGTCGCGCGCCGCCATCAATACTGACAAAATATCCGTGCCAGACGAATCGAGAGAGTGCGATCGCCGATCGGCAATTTCCGCATAAATTAGCGAGTCAATCTGCGCCATTTGCTGCAAAAACTGCCCCCACGGACTCCAAGAACCGAAATTTTGCTGCAACGGCGCAAAGAAAAATTGGATTGAGTACAGCTCTGAGGTAATTGCTTCTAAAAGTTTGCCGAGCAAGTGTTTGAGCTGTTCGTAGCGCTCTCCAGGCACTAATCCGAAGACAACTTGCAGGATTACTTGCAGCGAAATTTCTGACATTTCTTGACGCACGGCGATCGCATTTCCGGCTTTCCAATTCTGTGTTTGCTTTCGCGTCAAATCAACGATCAAATGCCCTTGACTGTGCAACTGTTCCCGATGCAGCGCGGGCATTAATAGCTGTCGCTGGCGCAGATGTCGCGCCCCTTCGTTCATAATTAGGGATTCTGTTCCCACCAGCGGGCGAAATACGTTGGTGACTTTGCCAAATTCAAAGGCATCGGCGAAGGTTGTAAACACGGCCTGAATGGCTTCTGGACGGCCGAGAAACACGACGGGGGGCGAAGCGGGCCCCAGTACGCGGGCGGTAAATGTATCGCCGTATTTGGCAGCATACCGATCGAAAAAGGCGATCGGGTCAGCTACCAGCGAAAGCGTTTGGAACAAAGCAGGAGAACGAGATCCGGTAGGCAGCGTCATTGCAAAAATTGGCGATACACAATATTTCTAGTGTATATCGATCGACCGCAGGCACCCTGAAATTTATCTGAGCTCGATCGACTGTCGGCTAGAAACTGAGTTTTTGAGCGTAAGTCTTAATTAACAAAAAGCGGATGCCGGCGATCGACTAAAAGCTCGATCGCCAGCCCTCAGTTTCCGCGCAACTGCTGTACCAAGTGAACTAATTCTGGTAAAATTAGCTTTTCCACAGCTAGTCTTACGCCATTGCTAGAGCCGGGAAGAGAAAAGACTAACTTGCCTTGATACACGCCTGCAACTGCGCGAGAGGCGATCGCCCGCGAACCAATTTCTTGATAGCTCAAATACCGAAATATCTCCCCAAATCCCGGTAAAATCCTGTCTAGCAAACTCTCCATCACATCATAAGTAGTATCTCGTGGAGCGATGCCCGTCCCGCCGTTAAAAATGATTGCATCAACATCTTCACGCTGGGAAAACGCCTGCATTTGCAATACAATTTTTGCGGCATCATCTTTAACAACACTGTAAGCTACTATAGAATGACCTGCATCTTTTAGCAGCTTCTTTGTTAATAAACCGCTATTGTCTGTGTCAGCCGAGCGCGTATCGCTAACAGTAATGATAGCGCAATTTACTGCTATGTTAGATAAGTCGGGGTGAGGAATTTGCGTCATAGTTTCTTGTCTTAAGTAATCGGTAATTGGCAACTGGCGAGCGGCCAATTACCAACTACCAATTACCAACTACCCATTATGCCTTGTTAAATCCTAAGCCGTTTGCTTCCGAGTAGCGTTCCATAAAACGCATAAAGCGTTCCCATTCTGTGGCACTTCTCATTAAATAAAGAGCTTCCAAGCCTGCTGGCTGACCGTTGATGAACTTAGCCTTAACTTCGCGAGTCAGGAGTTCGCCTTCTTCGTCGATCAGATACATTCCAGTAATGTCTTGGGTACTGCTGTTGCTGAGAGATTTAGGATTTTCAAACAGAAACGTGGCAGTGCCTTGATCTCCGCTTTTAGAACGGGTTAGGCGCACTTCGGGCACAGCATCTTCGTCTATACCCCGGGAGAATTGAATTTTAGCCATAATCTGACAGTCGAACCTTAAAGATTGCTGAATTTCTTAATCTTTTATCATAAAACGATTTGGACACTCGCAAATCAAGATTTGGGAGGGGGGGAGACAGGTTGATTCCAACTCTTCCTTGTCCCCTTTCTCCCAATTGCCTTAGACGATGTAGGGAGAGTTAATGGCTTGTGCCCGGTTTGTGGCTACGAGAGTTTGGTAGACGAGGGCGGATATCTCGCCACGGGTGATGTCGCGGGCGGGAGAAAGTTTGTCGCGCGCCGGATAGTTGACGACGATTTTGCGCTCTGTGGCGGTGGCTATGGAGTCGGTGGCAAAACTGGGAATCAAAGCCCGATCGGCATAAACGCTCAAAGAATTAGGATTGCCGCCCGCAAACTGCAAGCCTTTTACTAATGATACGATCGCCTGAGATCTAGTCAAATTCTGCTCTGGGCGAAACGTACTGTCGGGGTATCCAGCCAAAAACCCACCTCGATTAGCTTTGACGATCGCACTTTTGGCCCAATAATCCGCCGCCACATCCTGAAACACCGTCGCCTCGCGGCGCGGCGCCAACTCAAACGCCCTCGCCAGCAAAGCCGCATACTGAGCCCTAGTTAAACTCTGGTCAGGTTTAAAAGTGCCGTCGGGAAACCCGTTAACAATATTCATCTCAGCGAGGCGATCGATAAAATCCTTAGCCCAATGCGTGCTGATGTCGCTAAACTTTACGCCAGGAGTCGGAGTTGGTGTCGGAGTTGGTGTCGGAGTTGGTGTCGGAGTTGGTGTCACATTTCCCAAATCAAATAAACCTTTCACCCGGTTCGGATTGAGCTGATTTCCCAAGGCAGAAATCTTTACTCCAGTCGCGTTTTGCAAGTCAAATTGACCGTTATTGGCAAAGATATTGCCGCCCAAATCTTGAGCCGTACCCAGATCCGGCAGCGATTTTTCCACCGCAGTCAAACCATCTTCGGTATTTTTTTCAATGCGATTCTTCCGCACAACTGGCTTAGAGCTCCCCGTTAAAACAATACCGGAGCGATTGGCGACAATTTGGTTATCAACAATCAAAGGAGCCGATTGAGCTTGCAGAGAAATGCCGTAACCGGTATTTTGAAAAAGATTGCGCCGCAGTACGCCTTTAGCAGTTCCAGCCATAATTACGCCAGCCGCCGAGTTTTCCACAAATCTGTTGTCGAGAATCGCAGGATTAGCGGTTCCAGTCGCAAAAATGCCTTCGCGCTTGCACAGCGTGAAAGTGCAGTTAGCCACGGTGGGAGAAGTTGACTCAATCCAGACTCCGGTGCCGCGACTATCCAGATTAGTGACAGTTACTCCGCGCAATTCGGCATCAGTTGCTAGCAGTATGGTGATATTTTGGCCCGCAGCGCTGGGACTGACAAATTTGCCGCTTCCTTGAATCAAAGTGCCGCTACCTTTGTTGGTTTCGCTACCGATAACTTTGACTCCCGACGGAATTTCTAAGGGAAATTGTTCGCCGCTGGCTGCGCTGTAAGTTCCTGGTGCTAGCTGAATCACAGTTGCGGATGCAGCGCGGGCGATCGCGCGGGCGATCGTTTTGAATGGGGCTGATTGGCTGCCGGCTGCTGAATCGTTACCTGTTGCTGAGTTGACGAAAAGTGTTGCCATGTTTTTGCTGTATGGATAATTGGCGATCGAGCTTTTATACACTTTTCATTCTCTACCAACTTGACCCCGGATCTATATTCTGTTTCCTTCGCCGACAGTCGAAATTCCCTTCTCAAAAACCTTCACCGCTTCAGCCAAATCAGTTTCGCCCATCAAAATTGAGCGTCTTAGTAAGTCAATATCCAGCCTTTCCAATCCTGAAAGTTGACTCTGAATTACTTCTTCATACCCATCTTCCCGGAGATGATACAGCCGCTGAAGATTGGAAAGCAGCAGGGATGGAA
>JAYUGZ010000427.1:0-10933 GCA_043767465.1 Cyanobacteriota bacterium | reverse complement strand
ATATCGTTTTCACTTGTCGGCTTGAGATAACTGCCATGAAAGATATCATACCAAGGTTTCGGTCTACTGGTGCGTAAGTCCTCTTAATGTCAGATTATAGCACGATCGCGGACAGATAAGTCTTGACATTCTCCTGAATAAAAATGTTGGACTCGTAAGAGATATTACCTACTCATAATTCTACCTTTTAGACTAGAGACAAAAAAAGCTGTAGTTCACAAGTACGAAAGCGAATTTCAACATGATTTCACTGCCAGATATCACAATAGTAAACCAAATCTACGAAAGTGCTAATTCACTCGTATACCGAGGCATCCTGAATGAAAATCAGCAACCTGTAATTTTAAAACTGCTGAAAGATTATCCGACGCCATCGGAACTCTACCAATATCAGCAGGAATACGAAATCACTCGCCGTCTTAATATAGAGGAAACAATTAAAGCCTACGAACTGCGAAAATATCAGAACACACAAGTCATGTTGTTGGAGGATTTTGGCGGAGAATCATTAAAAATTCTGCTGGAACGTCGTACCTTTTCAGTATCAGAGTTTCTCCACCTTGCCATCCAAATTACACAGGCTTTAGGCAAAGTTCATCAAAACAAAGTCATTCACAAAGATATCAATCCATCTAATATTGTCTTGAATCTTCAAACAAGACAATTAAAAATCATTGACTTTGGCTTATCTACCATCCTATCCCAAGAGAATCCCAGCCTCAAAAGTCCTAATCTTCTAGAAGGGACATTAGCTTATATGTCTCCAGAACAAACAGGACGGATGAATCGAGTAATTGACTACCGCACCGACTTCTATTCTCTGGGCGTTACTTTCTATGAACTGCTAACCAACCAGTTGCCTTTTGAATCCCTCGATGCCCTTGAATTAGTCCATTGCCATATTGCCAAACAACCCACTCCACCTCATGAAATCAATCCAGAAATTCCCTTGACTGTCTCAGAAATTGTCATGAAGTTAATGGCAAAAATGGCAGAAGATAGATATCAGATTGCTTGGGGAATCAAGGCAGATTTAGAAAATTGTCTCGCTCAATCAAGCAGTGGTGAAATTAAAGCTTTTTCCTTGGGAGACAGAGATATTTCTCCTCAATTGCAACTCCCTCAAAAACTGTACGGGAGAGAATCACAAATAGATTCCTTATTGGCTGCATTTGATCGCGTAGCTTCGGCAGAAGAGCAACCAGTAGGGGCTACCAACCCAACGACAAATCAGTCACAAAATTGTCAGCGACAAGGACAAACTGAACTCATGCTAATTTCTGGATACTCTGGCATCGGAAAATCAGCTTTAGTCCAGGAATTGTATAAGCTCATCACTCAAAAACGCGGCTACTTTATTGCAGGTAAATTTGACCAGTTGCAACGCGATATTCCCTATCAAGCTTTAGTCGGTGCCTTCCAAGAATTGGTGCGACAATTGCTCACCGAAACTCAACCCCAGTTACAACAGTGGCAAGAGAAGATTCGACGGGCATTAGGAATCAACGGACAAATTATTATTGATGTTATTCCCGAAGTAGAACTGATTATTGGCAAACAGAATCCAGTCCCCGAATTGCCGCCAACAGAAGCACAAAATCGGTTTAATTTAGCTTTTCAAAACTTGATTCATGTCTTTTGCGAAAAAGAACATCCCCTTGTCCTATTTCTAGACGACCTGCAATGGACAGACAGCGCTACGCTGCAATTGATCCAGTTGATAATGACCGATTTTACTACTCAATATCTGTTTGTAATCGGAGCTTATCGAGATAACGAAGTCAGTGCAACTCATCCTACTATGCTGACTTTATCTGAGATGAAAAAACAGGGAGTAGTAATTAATCATCTCTCCCTTTCACCCTTAAATTTAAACCAGGTTAATGAATTCATTGCGGATACGCTGAAAACTGAGTGCGTCTCTACGCAAAGATTAGCCGAGTTGGTTTGGCAAAAAACACAAGGAAATCCGTTTTTTATCAAAGAGTTTCTGAAGTCACTTTATACAGAGCAATTGCTGAAATTTGATCCGAATGCTGGGGCTTGGTATTGGGATTTCGAGCAAATTATAACTAGGAATATTACTGATAACGTTGTTGAGTTCATGGCAGATAAAATTCAAATTTTATCAGAACCCACACAAAAAGTTTTACAGTTAGCCGCTTGTATTGGCAACAAATTTGATTTGACAACGCTTTCAACCATCAATGAAACTTCTCAAAAAGCAGCGGCTAATGAATTGTGGGATGCCATTCAAGCGGGATTGATATTACCCGTTGGGGATGAGTACAAATTTATTCAAACAAACCGAGAGGCGAATGACTTCAAAATTACTTATAAATTTGCTCATGACCGCATCCAGCAAGCCGCCTATTCTCTAATTCCCCCAGACTCCAAGCAAGCGGTTCACCGGAAAATCGGGCAACTGTTGTTACAAAATACACCGCCACAGAACCTCCAACAAAAGATTTTTGATATTGTCAATCAACTCAACTTCGGTATTGAAGCAATTGACGTTCAGTTACAAAGAGATAAACTTGCTCAATTAAATCTGATTGCTGGCAAAAAAGCGAAGGCATCAGCAGCTTGGAAACCCGCGTGGAATTACTTAAGAATTGGTATAAATTGCCTGAGTGCAGATAGTTGGCTTCGTCAGTATAACCTAACTCTGACACTGTATGTGGAAACAGTAGAAGCTGCTATCTTGAGTGGTCACGTTGAGGAAATGGAAAAATTGGCTAACCTTGTGCTTCAACAAGCTACTTCGTTGCTGGACAAAGTGAAAGTCTATGAAGTCAAAATTCAAGCCTATACAGCACAAAACAAACCTCTGGAAGCAATAGATACGGCACTTTCAGTATTAAAGCTGTTGGGGATTCGCTTTCCCAAAAAACCAACAAAATTAAATATTTTCCTTGAACTGGTGAAGACTAAGTTAAGTTTAGTAGGGAAGCGAATCGAGGACTTAATCGACCTACCAGTGATGACTAATCCTGATAAGCTAGCAGCAATGCGTATCCTCTCAACTGTCGTTTCTGCCGCCCATTTTGCAACACCTGAACTCCTGCCGCTGATGGTGTTTAAACAGGTAAATTTATCCATCAAATACGGGAATACTTCTGTGTCTTCTTGTGCCTATGCTACTTACGGACTCATTCTGGCTGGAGAAACCGTAGGAGACATTGAGACTGGTTATCAATTTGGGCAACTTGCTCTCTTGTTACTCCATAAGTTTAATGTTAAAGAACTCAAAGCCCGAACCATATTTATTGTTAATTACTTTGTCAAACATTGGAAAGAACATCTTAGGGAAACTTTAAACCCTTTGCAGAATGCTTACTCGATAGCCCTAGAAACTGGAGACTTAGAATATGCAGCTTATTCAGTTTGCGTATACTGCTACCATTCCTATGTATTGGGGAAGGAATTGGCAACAGTGGAGCGAGAAATGGCAATGTACAGTAATACCCTCGGCCAACTGAAGCAAGAAACATCATATTACTACAACCAACTCAATCGACAGGTTTTATTGAACTTGATGGGACAGGCTGAAGATAAGTGTCTTTTAATTGGTGAAAGCTATGACGAAAGGAAAATGTTACCCTTGCATCTGTCAGCGAAGGCTCAAAATATTTGTCATTCCCTGTATTTTTATAAGTTCTTTCTCTGCTATCTTTTTCAAGACTATCAGCAAGCTATAGAAAATGCTAAATTCGCCGAAAAATATAGCGATAGCGCTGTAGGTACTATTCCTCTCTATCATTTCTATAATTCTTTAGTTTATCTTGCCCTTTATTCTGACGCACCCAAATCCGAACAAAAATTCATCCTTCAGAAGGTGAAAGCCAACCAGAAAAATATAAAAAAATGGGCGCAGTTTGCTCCGATGACTCACCTCCATAAATTTTATTTAGTGGAGGCAGAGCGATATCGAGTGTTGGGGGAAAATGCTAGGGCGATCGACTATTACGATCGCGCCATTGCCTTAGCCAAAGAACATGACTACATCAACGAAGAGGCTTTGGCTAATGAATTGGCTGCCAAGTTTTACCTCGCTTGGGGAAAAGAGCAAGTTGCCGAAGCCTATATGAGAAATGCTTACTACTGCTATTTACGTTGGGGCGCAACAGCTAAAATGACAGATTTGAAACGGCAGTATCCAGAACTTTTAAAGCGTTTTACGACAGCCAATATGTCCATAGATTCGCGCAACAGCCTGTCTAATACCTCTGGCCGTACTTCAGGTGAAACCCTGGATTTGGCAGCATTGATGAAAGCATCTGGGGCGATCGCCAGTGAAATTGAGCTGGATAAACTCCTCACGACTTTGATGAAAATCCTGCTGGAAAGCTGCGGCGCACAAACTGGCTATCTAATTTTAGAGTCTCAAGGACAACTGCGAGTCGAAGCGTCAGGTGAGGCTAACTCAAATCAGGTGATGGTGTTGCAATCGACTCCTGTAGAAACTTGTCTGCCGGTGTCGATTATTCACTATGTTGAAAGGACTCAGGAAGGACTGATTGAAACCAATGTTGCCCGTGAAGGCAGATTTACCCAAGATGCTTATATCAAAACACAGCAGCCCAAGTCGATTCTTTGCGCCCCTCTGCTGAATCAAGGGCAATTAATTGGCATTGTTTACTTAGAAAATAATTTAGCAGATGGCGTTTTTACACCCGATCGCCTGGAATTGATTAAACTGCTGTCAAGTCAGGCTGCGATCGCCCTTACCAACGCCAGACTCTACACCCAAGTACAATCGACCCAAAATCGCCTGAATAAATTCCTCAATGCTATTCCCCTGGGCATCTCCGTTCACGACGCCAAAGGACAAATCATCTACACCAATCAAGTTGCACAGCAGTTACTGAATATTCAAGATTTACCCAAAGCCGAAACTCAGCAACTATCACAAACCTATGGCGTTTATCGCGCCGGCACTGGGGAGATATATCCAGTCGAACAGCTACCCCTGGTGCGATCGCTTGGCGGTGAAAAAGCTCAGGCTGATGACTTGGAACTGCATCACAGCGACGGGAGCATTTTTGTAGAAGCAACGAGTACGCCGATTTTCGATGAGACGGGTAATGTAGAATATGCGATCGCAGCTTTTCAAGATATTAGCGATCGCAAACAAGCCGAAAAAACTCTAATCGAAAATGTCCGCTTAGAACAGGAAATTAGCGATCGCAAAAAAACAGAAACAGAACTCGAACAAGCAAAAGAAACAGCAGAATCAGCCAACCTCGCCAAAAGCACTTTCCTTGCCAACATGAGCCACGAGTTGCGAACTCCCCTCAACGCCATTCTCGGCTTTTCCCAACTGATGAATCAGGATACAAATCTGTTAAACGAACAAAAAGAAAACCTCAACATCATTCATCGCAGTGGAGAGCATTTATTATCTCTAATTAATCAGGTACTCGACCTTTCCAAAGTTGAAGCGGGACGCATGACGCTATCTGAAAATAATTTAGACATCCATCACTTCCTAGCTGATATCGAGGATATGTTTGCGTTGAAAGCCAAATATCAAGACTTACAATTGCGATTTGAATGTGCTGTTGATGTTCCTAAATATATCTGCGCTGATGAAGTCAAGTTGCGGCAAGTGCTGATTAACTTGATAAGTAATGCCGTTAAGTTTACCTCTGCTGGAAGCGTGTCTGTAGAAGTAAAAAATCAACAGGTAAACGCCAAAAGTCACGCCAAAATACAAATAACAAACAACAAACAACAAACAACCATTACCTTTGAAGTAAAAGATACGGGAGTTGGCATGGCGGCAGACGAACTGGAAAAACTATTCCAACCCTTCGTGCAAACAGCATCCGGTCAAAAAGTGCAGCAAGGAACGGGATTGGGACTGACGATTAGCCGTCAATTTGTCCGCTTGATGGGAGGTGAAATCACCGTTATGAGCGGCGGCAAAGCTTTCACCCCTGGAATGCCTCTAAGGGAATTATCTGATGATACAACAGCTCTACCGACATCTGGTACAACATTTAAATTTGACATTCCTGCGGGTATTGCGGATGAAAGCGCAATTCAAAACCAACCCTACCATCGTCGCGTCGTTGCCTTAGCCCCCAATCAACCCCTATATCGCATCCTAGTAGTCGATGATAAAGATGACAATCGGCAACTGTTAGTTAAACTCATCAAACCTGTTGGTTTTGAAGTGGAAGAAGCGAGTAATGGTATTGAAGCGATCGCAATTTGGGACTCCTACTCACCGCATCTCATCTGGATGGACATGAGAATGCCCGTTATGGATGGTTATGAAGCCACGAAACAGATTAAAAGCACCATCAAAGGTCAAGCTACTGCTGTTATTGCTTTGACAGCTAGCGTGTGGGAAGAAGAAAAGGCAGTTATTTTATCGGCTGGCTGCGATGATTTTGTGCGAAAACCGTTCCACAAAGAAGCTATCTTTGACATCATGGCTAAACATTTGGGAGTCAGTTATATTTATCAGGAACAAGAGCCACCGTCTCCCCCTTCTAATGTGACTGGAGAACCGTTAAATTTCACTGATTTATTAGCAGCGATGTCAAAAAAATGGATTGTAAAATTGCATGAAGCAGCTCTCGACGCGGACTCGCAATTAGTGTCTCAACTCCTTGATGAAATTCCTGAATTCCAGGCTCTAGAACTTCAAACTCTCAGGGGTTGGGTGAATAAGTTTCAATTTGAGAAGATTCTGGATTTAACTGAACCCTTGGTTGGTGAATTTTGATACAGCAGATTGCAGGTTTATGAAGTAAACTCTCGATCGATCCCCGTAGGGAAACGGCTGAGCCTAAGTCCGCCAGGGAATGAATTCCCTGTCTAATAGCGAAAGTCCTCTTAAGAGGACTGAAGAACTCATTAGTCCTCTTAAGAGGACTTTCGCTTTGAGGCAGGGGTTGAAACCCCTGCCGGACTATTGGTTGTACGTGGAAAGTTGACACGAGTGGGCATGGTGCCGTGTCCCTAATGCACTTCATAAACCCGGTTTCTAGGGTCATATTGCCTAAGTCCCGTTATGCTATTTGATGCTAGCACGTGGTTGCTTCAGTTCCATCATTGACTTTAACGGCGACTGTTTTAAGTCTGTAAGATCGCGGATGGTAATTGAGCAACCGTCTCCCAATCTCACAGCAGTTAAATAATAGCATTTGTCAAGGTCATCACTTTCTAGATGAACCTCTCCTTCAAGCGATTCTCCAGTCTCAACAACCTCTACTAATAAATCAAAAAATCCTGGAATCAATTGATTAAGCAGTTTTTTCATGAGGGGTGCGCCTGCGAGTTCGGTTCGTTTTTTCCCTAACAGTCTGGCAAAGACAGGGTTAACTACCAAGCAGCGAAAATCTTCAATTTCTCCAGCGATATCCCCCCTCACCGCCTGCACTGCTGCTATTCCATCCAGAGATGAGTTGAGCAAATTTGCCAGCAGGGAGCGAGATTGGTAGGCAATTTCAGCGGTTTGCTGGTGTCGGTCGATTGCTTCTTTAAGCTGGCGTTTTTGGCGCCCGATAGTCAGGTGAGTTTCGAGGCGCACTAGCACTTCTTCGGGCTCAAAAGGTTTAGAAATGTAGTCAACTCCCCCTACCTTAAAAGCTTTGACTTTATCAAAAACTTGGTCAAGTGCGCTTAAGAAAATAATCGGAATTTCGGAGGTATTTTCATCTGATTTGAGGGCTTCACACACTTGATAGCCGTCCATGTCTGGCATTTTAATATCCAACAAGATAGCATCGGGCGGATGATTGCGAACTGTCCTCAAGGCCATCGAACCATTGGTCACGCAGCGAACTTTATACCCATGCTTAGTCAGAAGTTCTGTAAGAAAATGCAGATTTTCTAGGATGTCATCCACAATTAAAATGTTGCCTTTGGGAGTTTCTAATTCATCAATGTCACTTTCTTCGGCCGCAGCGATCGTGATAAGTTCGCCTTTGGGATTGGCGATCGCAGTTTTGGTGCTTTGCTTCTCTAGCAGAGAGCGGAAGTTATTTTTAGTAACTTTTTCTCCCATTACGTCTGAAAGGCGCTGCCACAGGATGGAAGATGAATCTTTGATATGTCCTACGCTGAGGTACAAGCTGTCAGCAACGGCACTATAAGTTGCGTTTTTCCAAGCAGCTTTTAAGATTGCCTGATCTAGAAAATTTAAGGGTTTACTGGTTTTGGACTCTAAGGCTGATTCGATAAATTCTAGGGCTTCTTCAAAAGTCATGTACAAATCAATCTCATCGGGTAAGGTTTTTCAGTTTTGCACCCTAGCTTTGAGTTATGCACCGTACTAAGTCGGTGGAGAAATTCCTAATAGTTATTATGACAGACTTATTGACACTTACGCTCCGGGGCGATCGCCCGCGCTCCTCATTTTACCTTATCGAAACCCGCAAAAGGCGATCGCGCCAGCCTAATTGTTTGTGAGGGCGATCGGTTTAAACCCTTTAATTGCAAAGCTTTTCAGTTGCTTGTCACCCCCTGAACGCCTACAACCTCGACTCTTTGACATATATAAAGCTCTTAAAAAACCTGAAAAACTGGTTCATCTTTCATAAATCTGAGATCGCTACCTAGAGGACAACCCTATAAATCAGTATCAAGCCTTGTATAGCAGTCGCCAAGGCCCTTTGGTCATTGCTCCCTGAGCGTAGTCGAAGGGTCGAAGGGTCGAAGGGTCGAACGGTCGAACGGTCGAAGGGTTCAATAACCATAAATGCTTTAACCACCTTGGCGGTTGCTATATTTATCCAAAAGACAAGGCTTGATTAGTTTTTATATTTTCAAATAAAAATATATGCCGATTAGCGCAGACAATTCGATAAATTTTAAGTATTATTACCGATGTCTTTTAGCGTGTGATATGGTATAGCTCACTCAGAAATATGCCAATGAGGCAAAGATCCGACTTTTCCGACTTTATGATCCGACTTTTCCGACTTGCTTTATGCCGATAGCCCAAACATACTATTGAATAGCATCTACCAAAAGACAGAAAACAGTACCAGTCATGCTGTTGATCTGCTCTATAGATAGATAGTAAAACCAGGGCGTCGGACTTTTCCGACTTTATGATCCGACTTTTCCGACTTTATGATCCGACTTTTCCGACTTGCTTTATCCGAATGATGGACACATACTATTGAATAGCATCCACCAAAAGACAGAGAAAAGTAGCGATCGAGCAGTTTAGCTGCTCTATCTAAAGGTAGAGGCTAGCACCAGTCAGGTTATCTATCTGCTCTACAGGCGGCAGGTAGCAGTGGTCTTACCTAGTAACCAGTTCTTTGAGAAAACTATCTTAACCAGCCCATCAATGGGTTTGCTCAATAAGCTGACCTCGATCTAATTTTCCAAGCTGAGTTCCTCGCTGCAAAGCATACAAAGTGCCAAAATTGCAGCTCGCTTTCTGTGGAAATTTATAGCTTTTTGAAGGATACATAGTTTCATTTATGGTTCATTTATGAACCAGTTAATAGTGCAGGCAAATTTAGATTTTTTACTGGTTCTATACCGAGGGGAGTTATCTGTTTTCCGTTCCTTTTGCTTAATTTTGCTGAGTCGGAGTGATTCACGAATCACCCCGACAACAATAAACCTTGAATATTGCCTTTCAATTAATTAATTGGCTCAGTGAAATTATGATGATGCCAGCCACTACTAACCACATCCTAACCCGAACAGAAGAACACGAACTCTTACAACGCATTGCCGCAGGCGAAATTAATGCCTTCTGGCAACTTTTTCAACAGCACCGAGACTATCTGTTGCGTGGCTGCCGCAAGTGGATGAACGGCAGCTCAACGGAAGCGGAAGACCTGCTGAGTCAGGCGATGCTCAAAGCCTGGGAAAAGGTGCAAAAATACGCGGGAAAAATCGAGAACTTCAAATGTTGGCTAACGACGCTGACTCGTAATTTCTGGATAGATATAACCCGCCGCCGGGGCGCGAACCAAGTTGAGGATATAGAAGTTTACGGCGATCGCGACGAGCTAGGACTGGTTTCTGTTGAAGACACCCCAGCGATCGCCTTGGATCGTGATGAGAAAAAGAGGGTGATTCGCCGCGCTATTGATGAGTTACCAACCAAGATGGGCGAGACGTTTATCCTGCATTTTTATGAAGAATTGTCTCATCAAGAGATCAGCGAAAAGCAAAATATTTCCTACCAGAATGTCTGCAAGCGCATCTCCCAAGCGCGGGCAATTCTGGCTGTTGAGTTGCGGGGATATTTTATCGGGGAGGATGGGACAAAAACGGAATTGGCGGTGACTCCGGCGGTAACAGAGTCGGCTATTGAGGAAATGTCTGAGGGGAATGCAGAAGTTGAAGCGATCGCAGGGGAGACGGTGACGTTATCTGTTGCGATCGTGGAATTGGAGGATGTTGGGGGTGAGGAATTGTCGGTGGTTGCGGTATCTGTGCAGCATTCTGAGTCGGATTCTGTTGTGGCGACTTCTGGTGGGAGGTTGGAGGAATTTCAGGCGATCGGGAAACAGATAGTAGGGGCATTCCCCCCGTGGCTGCCCAGTTTTAGAGGTTCACAACTGTTTCATCGTCTAAGAAAATTGGTGTTGGGAAAAGTTGCGGGAGAATTTGTGCGATCGTCCCGCTCTCCTCCTTGGTATTGTTTTCCCTATTTTCAATCCCTTGTCAAGGGTCGGTCGGGGATGAAGATGAGGGAAAGTTTCTTTTGAGGCAAACTTGTTCAAATTAGCCTTATCCCAAGCGTAACTTTTGGCAATGTCTTACCGCAAGGTTCGCGCGATCGGTGTGGAATTTTGCAATGCAATCCCATTGTAAACTGAAATTAAGTCAGTACGTGCAGGAGGAGCTTTTTATATGGGATATCAAGTTAGGAAAACTCAGCTAGAAGAAAGCCAATTCAGAAATGGAACTTGGGAATCGTCTAAAAGGAGAGAGGCTGCAAAAA
>JAYUGZ010000426.1:0-1707 GCA_043767465.1 Cyanobacteriota bacterium | reverse complement strand
TTTATTTTGGAACTTGGTAGCAATAATTGGTTTCTAACGGCGTAATCTAGCGCTTTGTATTTTATTAGTGGGTCTCTGTTGACTAAGTGGCGGGCGATCGACTCTATTAATTCCACTGTTGCATCGAAGTTATCTACTTTGTCTACCGCTCCACTAGACAAGTCTAATTTGGTTGTTGTTATAACTTCTGCGTTTTCAGGCAAGTCTGACAACGATGCTCCTGGGTTGTTTTTTAGGTATTTGTCTAGGTCGTCTAGTTTGTCTACTGTTTCACTAGACATTACTCCGCGACTAATCGGTTTTAGATTTAGCGCTTTTATGCGATTGTATATTCCTGCGCGGCTTAGACCGTACCGCGTTTGTAGTTCTGAGATTGTGTATTTCATTGTTTTGAGATTATTTTTAAGATTTCACTGACTGGTTGTCCGATTGCTAGTGCTCTGCGAACTGCTGGACATTTACTGGCGGGTACGTATTTTGCCCGCTGTTTTTTTTCTTCCCTCCATCGGTAGCTGTTGTAAGGGCCTGTGCATCCTATTTCGGGGCAGTTGATTGATTTTTGTCTTCCACCGATGCGGATTTTGTAGTGGGATTCTAAGAACCCGTTGCCGCTATATCCGTTATCTGAGTTGTAGTAGTTTTTTTGCTCTACAACAGACTCGGCAGTTATTTGCTCTACAACAGACTCGGCAGTTATTGGTGTTGGGTAAGGTTTAACTTCTTCTGGATATAAAAAATCCCACTGATTGATGTGTGGGTTCCAGAATTGGATGCTGCCGTTGATTGGGTGCACGGCGTTGACTCTGAAAACTTCGCCGCGTTTAATCCATGCTGCGACCGCTGGTTTTCGCTTGGTTTTTATCCAGTCACCGGCTTTGTACTGTGGCGTTGGAGTTGGTTGTGGAAACAGTTTTAGTTGCTGCATTGTTAGGAAAACTGCCGTTGTCCCACTCGGCAGCATGGCTTTAATCCCGGTGGTGCGGGGTTTGTTACAAGGATTCGCTTGCTTGTCTGAGAAAATAAAGGGGTCAGGTTTAGAGGGTCAATTCAAAGCCTGATAGTTGTTTTTACTAATTTAGTATGTGCCTGCATATTGTCATGTGTCAATACGCTGGCATACAATAAAGGGAGATTTTACAAGAATGCCCGTGAGAAATTGTTTGAAGCCAGTTTTGGAAAAAAAATTGCAAATTTCTAGGTTGACTCCTTATAGATTTGGCAAGTTGACTGGTCTGGGTCGTGGCACATCGGATAAAATCAACGATCCAAATTGGGTACCCAATGAGAGGACTTTAGAGATAATTTGCAAAACTTTTCGTTTGCAACCAGGGGATTTTCTTTATTGGATTCCTGAAGATTCCCTTAGTCAGCAGGTTTTGAGTTTATTTGTTGAATAGCTTCTGCCAGTATGTTGATATATGCTTTTATACTGGCATAGTAGATACAGATGCAATTTGCATACCCCGTAACGTTATCCCTGGGCTTGTACTGCTCAAGCCCTTTTTTTAAAATATGCTTCAGCGACGGATGGATGAACTAAGAGCGATGGCTCGTGAGCGAGGAATTGAACCTGTTGGCGATCGGCGTTTGCGTCACACTTGGGAGTTAGCTCTTGGCGAGCTTCCAATTTTGGTTGCCATTAAAGCGATTGAAAATATCCCCGGTGTCGATCGCGTCCAGGAGCCGAACCGGAAAAATATCTCTGGT
>JAYUGZ010000425.1:0-1710 GCA_043767465.1 Cyanobacteriota bacterium | reverse complement strand
GCCTTACCCACCTCTCAACGTGTTGGGTTTGCTTCGTACTCCCAAAGGCATACCAGCCTTTAGCTTCAATAATTTGCAGCACTTTAAAATCGTTATTTGCCATAAATATCTCGATCGGGTTAACTTGACTATTATTCTTAGATCGAACGGCACGTTTGCTAAGCGGGGCAAAGCTTCGGGAATTCCCAGATGGACTTGACGACCAGATTTTTAGTCGGGCAGCAGCAGGTTAGCTGGGCGTTATCTGCGTTGTTGCCCACTAAACTTAGTGCCATCCTTGTACTCTCTCACAATTACGGGAAAGTATCTATACAGTATCCTGAAAAAATAGTTTGGCAGTAGCCTAAACAGCGGCCAACTAGACCTTAGCTATCTGCATCTAAGTGGATGACAACTACTTATGAAGCCTGGTTGGTGATCTCGATCGGCATACAAGGCTGTTCGGATTTTTTGCTGCAATTAACTGTCATTTTTGCCCCATCGCGCAAAACTCAACTCAAGATTACCGCTTTCAATTCTAAGCCGGGAGCGCGCCTAATTCTCAATTAATTGTATGGTGTAGTTGATCATTGCCAAACTGTCGATCGCCCTAAACAGCCGTGTCTAACTCTTCGATTACCGTCACCGTTAAACTATTCGCCGCCTTCGGTGAAGCCTACGGCGTTTCGGAACTTACACTAGAACTTCCTCTCCTAACCCCAGTATCTGAAGTGCTCGAAAGCTCGATCGCGCAATACCCTCAATTAGAACAGTGGCGCACACGCACCCGCTTCGCCATCAACCTAGAATTCGTCACCCCCGACACCATCCTCCAAGACGGCGACGAAGTGGTACTCATCCCCCCTGTCAGCGGTGGGTAAGACGATTTTGGATTTTCGATTTTGGATTTTCGATTGAAGAATTGAGAACGATCGCGCCGTAAGATTCAGAAACCGCGTTTCTTGCTATATTTCTCGTGACTAAACACAAAATCTCGTAGAAACCCGGTTTCTCCGCCCCCAAGCAGAAGCCCGCTGACCTCCAGAAACCGGGTTTCTTGCTATATTCTCGTGACTAAACACAAAATCTCGTAGAAACCCGGTTTCTCGGCCCCCAAGCAAAAAAAAACTTTATAAAGTTTTGAAATTAGTTTTGCAGCACAATCATTCTTGAGTTCGGTTAATCGAGATATTTTTCCTCTCAATTATCATTCCCTGGCAGAGCTTGTAAACGAGGCTGAGAGAGAAATTGAGGACTATTCAGCTACCTCCCATTTCCGACAAAATACCGCTGCAAAACCAATCCCGACCAAAAAAATCGGGTATGGTTGACGCGGTAAATTGACCGTGCTAATCTTGCACAAGAATTAGAAAACATCGCAAAACTAGAGAGTTGAGCTATGACCCAGGCCACCAGAACACAATCCACAGCAGCAACCTTCACAGCCCTTAAGTGCAAAGAATGCGGCGAAGAGTACGAACTCCTTGCCAAACACGTCTGCGATTGCTGTTTTGGCCCGCTAGAAGTCAAGTACGACTACGACGCTATCCGCCGCACAGTTACTCGCCAAACCATCGAAGCCGGCCCTAACTCGATTTGGCGCTACCGCGAATTTTTACCAGTCGCTACAGATAACGTCATCGACATCGGCACTGGCATGACTCCTTTAGTCAAATCCCACCGCTTGGCGCGCCGCCTCGGTCTAAAAAATCTTTACATTAAAAACGATGC
>JAYUGZ010000424.1:0-4408 GCA_043767465.1 Cyanobacteriota bacterium | reverse complement strand
CTCAGCTCGTACCTGATTTAATCGAGAAGTGTCATAGTCACGGAGATTGCCACGCTCTTGTGCTCGCAATGACAAAAAGCGTTAAGTCAACCGTATTGCATTATGTCCTTGCGAGTTCGAGTCTCGCCATCCGCATTGAATCTAAAAAAGCTGTTGACAGTTTTGACTGTTGACAGCTTTTTTATTGGGCGGTATGAGGTTGGCGAGATGGGCAGAGAATTTGACGACTCTTCTGGCACTAAAATCAGTAAGTTCCAACTTTAACCAAGTGTCCCAAGCTGTTTCAAAGCACTTACTACAGCCTCCGCGCGAGTTTGTACTTCCAGTTTTGAGTATATATGTTCTAAATACTTTCTGACTGTACCAATGCTCAGACTCAGTGTTGCCGCAATTTCGGGATTAGTCTTACCTTGCATCACCTCAAACAACACTTCTGTTTCCCGCTTGGTTAAACCTAGCAATTCCAAAGATACGGAAGATATAGTCAAAAACTCCTGTTCTTCAAGCAACAATAGATATTTTTCCAGCGGTTGCTCAATCAGAAAGCGTACAACTAATTGTTTTCCTGCTTGTTCTAATTTTAGCGGTAAATGAGGTGCAGGGATTTCATCATGTGGTGTTACTAGCGACAACTGATATTTAACCCATCGCTGCAAATTGTCTGGCAAATATTTGGTTGAGAATTGTGAGGTCTTAAAATACTGTTTGAGCCAATGCAAAGCTCGTTCGCTCATGAATTGAACTTGCCCATCTCCGTTGAGAGAAATAATTCCCAAGGCCTCCAGAGTATTGCGTTGTTGTACCCAATCCTGTTCGATCTGGGTAAACTGATTCATGTTTTGTTGGGCTTGTACCAGATGAGGGTGCAATAAGTTGAATACATAGCGATCGCGCTCAGTGAAAATCCGGTCTCCCAAAAGTGTGATCGCAATAATATCGTCTTGTCCAGAATAGAGCTTGCTCGCAGATTTAGCAGCCAAAGCCAGAGGTAGTGAAACTGCGATCAGATCCTTGATTCCTCTAGGCTGCATGAGCTTTCCATACAATCCTTCCAAACGATGCAGTTGCTGCTCGTTTAAGAAGTCTGAAACCTTATGCGCTCGATGATCGCGAGTTCGGAGATAATTACCAACTAGAGGGTTTTCGTGAAAATGCTGGTGAGCAACTTTCTGAAAATTCACTGTATCCATAGGATCGAACCCAGGGGCGGGTTTGTAGTCGAGCGTGGTAGTCTTGCTGTTCTCGAAGGAAAGCGTGGTGTAGGTGTAATCGACTGCGGAAATAACCTTCGAGACGATCGCCAGCAGATGAGATGAGAAATCCTCAACGGTACAAGTTTTGTACAGTTCCTGTAGGCATCCTGAAAAAATTTCAAAATCATTCTGAGTTAAGTGTTGCATTGTCCCTGATAAATTAATCACCAATCATTCGGACGGGTGCATTTCATTTTTGCAAATATGTTTGTAGGGGCGAAGCATGACCGCAGTCAATATGGGATTATAACTAATAACTGATATGCGGTCATGCTTCGCCCGGCTTCAAAAACCAGATGCACCCCATTCAGACTCGATATCGAGTAAGACTCGTTGCGAGGAGAAATAGATGCTTTTGTATCTTTTTTGTAACAATTGACTACGGCAAATGACGGGTTGAATCTGGATTTGAGATATGACAAGCTTTAAAAACAGTTGACAGTTGATAGTTGGTAGTTGACATCATGTCCGGTTGATTACCATCACAAAAACGGTTTGTAGTGCGGACTGAAGTCCGCAGCCGGAGAGCGGACTGAAGTCCGCACTACGAACGAACGAATCTTACTGCGGTTAAATGAAACTACGAATGTAACAACAAGTCCTAAGTTCAAGTTGGAATAGTTGAAAGTTAAGATATGACTAAACTGCCGCAAAAGCGCAAGCGCCGAGGCGTGATTCTTTCAGATTGGGGTTTACAGCGTCTCCAGAATACTCAGGAACAATTAGCCATTGCTGAAAATGGCGGTTCTGCTTACACCTTAGAGCGATTAAGCGATTTGACAGGGCTAAGTGCTCGATCGATCGGACGAATGCGAAGTGGCAAAGCAGCAGTCGATCGCCAAACCCTAGAAGAGCTATTTCGCGCCTTTAACCTGACTATAACTGAGCAAGACTACATCCAGCCAGAACCAACAGCCGCAGAAAAGCAGCCCGTGAAGTCGATCGCCCAAAATTGGGGAGAAGCCATAGATGTTTCCCGCTTTTACGGGCGTACCGCAGAACTTACCACCCTCACCCAATGGATTCTGCAAGATAATTGTCGGTTGGTGTGTATTTTTGGGATTGGTGGCATCGGGAAAACGGCTTTATCTGTCAAACTGGCCCAACAGCTACAAAACCAATTTACCTACGTCATCTGGCGAAGTCTCCGCAATGCCCCGCCGCCGGAAACTTTCTTAGCAGAATTAGTCTCATTTCTCTCAGGACAACAGGATACAAAAGCAGAAATTAGCAGCTTGATTCAGTGTCTACAGAATCATCGTTGTCTGCTGGTGATCGATAATACCGAAAGCCTCTCACAACCTGGGAATCAGAGCCGACAATATCGTCCCGGCTATGAAGCTTACGGAGAAATGCTGCGCGCGGTGGCCGAAACTCGCCATCAAAGCTGTTTGGTGTTAACCACCCGGGAAAAATGCAATCAATTTGCTCAATCGGAAGCGGGCGACTTAGCAGTACAAAGCTTGTCCTTGGGCGGTTGTCCAGAAGCCTCCGAAGCATTGATTAAGATGACGGGATTAACTGGATCGGACAGTCAAAAACAGGATTTGTGCGATCGCTATCGATGCAATCCCCTAGCCTTAAAAATCGTTGCCACCACCATTCGAGATTTGTTTAGCGGCAATATTGCTCTTTTCTTAGCACAAAATGTTACTGTATTTGGCGATGTTGCAGATTTAATTCAACAACAATGCAATCGTCTGTCAATCTTAGAGAATCAAGTCATGTGCTGGTTGGCGATCGATCGCGAATGGGTTTCCTTTGCCGAACTTCGAGCAGATTTGAATGCTGGCGTATCCCAAACGCAGTTGATGGAAGCCCTGCAAAATTTGAAATGGCGATCGTTGATTGAAACTAACGCAGGTCAGTTTACATTACAGCCTGTGGTGATGGAATATGTCACACAGACGCTGATCGATCGAGTTTGTGATGAAATTGCAGACAGCTCATCCTCTACTCCCTTGTCCCCAACTTCCCTGTTGCAAACCTATGCCCTGATGAAAGCACAGGACAAAGACTATATTCGAGACAGCCAAATTCGCGTAATTGTGACGCCGCTAATCGCCCGGTTGCTGAACCAGTTAGGCTCAAAAAAAGACCTTGTTTATCAATTGCATCAAATCTTATATCGCCTGCAAACCGAGTGTCCCAATCAAACTGGATATGCGGGCGGTAACATAATCAATCTGTTGCGCTATCTGGAAGTTGACCTCAGCGACAGCGATTTTTCCTATCTCAGTATTTGGCAAGCCGATTTTCAGGATGCGAATCTCCATCGAGTTAATTTTGCCCATTCTGACCTGTCTAAATCGCGGTTTACCCAACCGTTAGGCAGCATTTTGAGGGTTGCTTTTAGCCCGGATAGTCAACTACTGGCGATCGGAGATAGCAACAATACAGTGTCAGTTTGGCAGGTTGCTGACGGACAACCGAGAGGGATATTTAGAGAGCATTTTGGTTGGGTTTGGGCGGTTGCGTGGAGTCCAGACGGTCAAATCCTAGCCAGTGGGGGTGAAGATCGCAGCATCAGGCTTTGGGATATTGAATCTGGCAATTGTTTGGCAATTTTGCAAGGACATCAGGCTACTGTCAGAACATTGGCATGGTGGCCCAACGGACACCTCCTTGCTGCTGCGGACGATCGCGAAATTCGACTCTGGGATACCCGTACCGAAGAATGTGTCAAAATCTTGCAGGGACATAGCAATCGGATTTCCTGTGTTGCTTGGAGTCCCGACGGTCAAATCCTAGCCAGTTCCTCCCGGGATCGAACCGTTCGACTCTGGGATATCCAAAGCGGTGAGTGCCTCAACATCTTATCTGGACATACCAATGGAATTCGGTCTATTGCTTGGAGTCCCGATGGAAAACTACTAGCCACAGGCAGTGAAGATTGTAGCGTGAAGATTTGGGATGCCGATCGCGGTGAATGTCTCCAAACCATACAAAAATATGATTCTGGTGTATTCTCAGTCGCTTGGAGTCCCGATAGCAAAATGCTGGCCAGTGCTAGTGGAGGCGAAAAAATATCGATCTGGGACACAGAAAGCGGTCAATGCTTGCAAACCTTAGAGGCACACACCAATTCGAGTTGGGCTGTGACTATGGCTTGGAGTGCCAACGGGAAAACGATCGCGAGTGGTTCCCACGACCAA
>JAYUGZ010000423.1:0-4410 GCA_043767465.1 Cyanobacteriota bacterium | reverse complement strand
ATTTTGAGATAGATGGTTTTTGGCTGGCATACATTATAACTAATGATCGCTTATCTTATATTTATATTATACAATCTAGCTGCGTGTCAGCTTATCGATACATAAACACAAATTAGGTGATACTAAAATAAAGGCGATCGCCCAATAAATCTCTATAAAAAAACAGCTCGCCTAAGTGTAGTCGAGCAAAAATAATATCTGCCTCACTGCGATAACGATTTGCCCTATGTCATCATCCCAGCCTTCAATCCTCAAGAAACTGATTGGTAATACTCCTCTGCGAACCGTGTTGATTGTCCCCTTCGTGCTACAAATCATCGGGGCGGTCGGCATTGTTGGTTACTTATCTTTTCGCAACGGACAGAAAGCAGTCAACGATTTGGCGTCTCAACTGCGGACTGAAGTCAGCAGCCGCATTGACCAGCACTTAGACAGCCAACTCGACACAGCGCGCCACCTTGCTCAAGTTAATGGCGATGCTTTCGACGTGGGATTGCTCGATCGCAAAGATTTAGATAATATGGCTCGTTTCTTCTGGAAACAGATGCAATTGTTTAATGTCGGCTTCATCAGCTTTGGCGCGACCGGAGGCGAGTTTGCAGGTGCTGGATATGTATTAGATCAAAATATTGTTTCTGGCATCAGCAATCCAAAGCAACGCGGCAATCGAAATCATTACATCTACAATACAGATAGTCAGGGCAACAAAAATACGCTTATTGATATATACAAAAATTACGAATTTGAGAAAGAACTGTGGTACTCAAACACGGTTAAAGCCCGAAAGCCGACGTGGGTTTTATACCAGTGGGAAATCACGCCGTTTCCTCTGGCTGTTTCGGCAAATAAGCCGATTTACGACAAGAAGAATCAACTGATTGGTGTCATCGGTATTGACCAGCGTCTTTCGCAAATTAGCGATTTTTTGCGTAAACTGAAAGTTAGCAAATCCGGCAGAACGTTTATTGTGGAGCGCAGCGGGCTAATCGTTGCGAGTTCCAGCACCGAGGAACCTTTTCAACTGATTGATGGTAAGCCTAAACGTTTGAACGCATCAGACAGCAGCGATCGCCATATCCAATCAACTGCTCAATATTTACTCAAGCATTTTGGGGGCGATTTAAACAATGTCAAAGATGCTCAACAGCTTTATTTCTTGTTGAATAAAGAACGCCAGTTTGTCCAAATTTTACCTTGGAAAGATGAATGGGGATTGGATTGGTTGGTAGTTGTGGCGGTTCCTGAATCAGATTTTATGGGGCAAATTAATGCCAATACTCGCACCACGATTCTATTCTGTATTGGGGCTTTAATTGTGGCGACGATTGTTGGTTTTTATACTTCCCGCCTGATTGCTGAGCCGATCGCACTTTTGAGCAAAGCATCACAGGATTTCGCCTCCGGGAAGTTCGATCGCACTCTGGAAGTCTCCGGTAAGAATGAACTCGGCGTGCTTTCGGAATCCTTCAACGACATGGCGCAGCAACTGCGCGACTCTTTTACAACCCTCGAAAACACCAACCTCGAACTCGAACAGCGCGTCGAAGAACGCACCGTAGAACTCAAAATTGCCAAAGAAATGGCAGACGGCGCTAACCGCGCCAAAAGCGAATTTCTGGCTAACATGAGCCACGAATTGCGAACTCCCCTCAACGGCATTTTAGGCTACGCACAAATTCTCCAGCGCAGCGAACCGATGACGCAAAAAGGACGCGGCGGCGTTGATATCATCTATCAGTGCGGTTCGCATCTGCTAACCCTGATTAATGATGTGTTGGATTTGTCGAAAATTGAAGCCCGGAAACTCGAATTGCATCCCACTGCGTTTCACCTACCGTCATTCATCCAAGGTGTTGCCGAAATCTGCATGATTCGTGCCCAGGAAAAGGCAATTTCCTTTGATTTGCAGATTGATTCAGAACTCCCGACTGGGGTTTTCGGCGATGAAAAACGTCTGCGCCAAGTGCTGCTGAATTTGCTGGGAAATGCGGTTAAGTTTACGGAAAAAGGCGGAGTAATTTTTCAGGTAGATGTGATCAGCAATGGTGAATTTGCCGATTTAAATCAGTTGGATAATCCAACTCCTAATTTATATAAAATTCGCTTCCGAGTCGAAGATACAGGCCCGGGAATGACACCAGCACAAGTTAAGAAAATATTTTTACCTTTTGAGCAAGTAGGTGATGTGAAAAAGCAATCGGAAGGCACTGGATTGGGACTTGCGATCAGTCAAAAGATTGTGGGGTTGATGCAGAGTGAAATTGCGATCGACAGTCGTGCAGAAATTGGCAGTATTTTTTCCTTTGAAGTGGCACTCCCGGAGGCTCTGGATTGGGCTGAGAGTTCGAGAATCCTCGAACAGGGGACTGTGCTCGGCTACTTGGGCGAAAAACGCAAAATTCTGGTGGTGGATGACAGGTGGGAAAATAGGGCTGTGCTGGTGAATCTGCTGGAACCATTAGGCTTTGAGATGATTGAAGCGGCTGATGGGAAGGAAGGACTCGATCGCGCTTTAGCCACCAAACCCGATTTAATCCTCACCGATTTAGCCATGCCGGTGATGGACGGATTTGAGTTTTTGCACCAAATCCGCGCTCATCCTCAACTGCGAGATGCGATCGTGCTAGTGTCGTCTGCAAGCGTGTTTGAGATCGATCGCCAAAAGAGCCTGGATGCAGGCGGAAATGATTTTTTGCCAAAACCAGTGCAAGCAGATGTGTTACTGGGCTTACTGAAGAAATATTTGCAACTGGAGTGGGTATATGACGAAACAGTAAATGCGGGCAAAAAAGCGCAAGATACCGAAAGCAAAATGCAGCTTCCGGCGATCGAGATTTTGCAGTTGTTAAGCGAACAAGCTGAAGCCGGTGATTTGGACGCAGTAATCGCAATTGCAGAGGAGATTCAAACAGCCAATCCAGAACACGCGATTTTTGCGAATAAAATACTCGTTTTGGCGGAAAAATTTCAAGTCAAAGAACTGCGGGCGTTGATTGAAGAAACTTTATCATAAGTGTCAGGGAAAAATATCATGATTGAACCCGAGAAAAAATTTATTTTGATAGTTGATGACAGTTCCACAAATTTGTCGGTTTTGTCCCAGGCATTAAAAACAGCAGGCTACAAAGTGCGAGTTGCAGTAGACGGCGAATCGGCGATTGAGATGCTAGGAAAATGTGCGATATATCCCACAAAAATCCCTTTACCAGAACTCATATTGCTAGACGTGCAAATGCCTGGAATCGACGGTTTTGAGACCTGCCGCCAGCTCAAAGCCAACCCAGCGACTGCGCTAATTCCGGTCATTTTTATGACTGCTTTAGCAGATGCCGAAAGCAAAATCAAAGGCTTGTCATTAGGTGCTGTTGATTACATTACCAAACCTTTTGAACAAGACGAAGTAATTGCCAGAGTTAACATTCACTGGCGGCTCAAACAGTTAACCGACAATCTGGAACAGCAAGTTACACAACGCACCTGCGCTTTGCAACAAGCCCAAGTACAGGTAGTGCAGCAAGAAAAACTATCTGCCCTGGGGCAACTCGTTGCCGGAGTCGCCCATGAAATCAATAATCCGCTGAGTTTTATGGTCAGCAACATTGCGCCTGCAAAGGAATATCTGGCTGATATTACAGAAGTTCTTCGCCTTTATCAAAAATACTATCCTGAACCTGTATCAGATATCGCTGTGAAGATTGATGAGATAGATTTGGAGTTTGTAATCGAGGATTTTTCTCACCTCTTGGATTCAATGGAAGTAGGCACTGAACGCATTAAAGATATTTCGCTGTCGCTGCGAAATTTTGCGCGTTCTGATGGAGATACTGCAATTGCGATCGATCTGCATGAGACTTTAGATAGTACGCTGCTGTTGTTAAAACATCGACTGAAAAATCGAGGCGATCGCCCTACAATTGAAGTTATCCAAAAATATGGTGAATTGCCACTGATTAAATGCTATCCTGGGCCGATGAACCAAGTGTTTATGAATTTGTTGGCTAATGCGATCGATGCTGTGGAAGAGGCTTGGGAAAAAGACCAACGCTGTCTGACAATTACAATCAGCACGGAAGTTTTGCGCGAAAGTGCGATCGTCCGAATTGCCGATAACGGGTTGGGAATGACTGATGAGATTCAAAAACATTTATTTGAACCTTTGTTTACCACAAAAGCGGTTGGTAAAGGAACCGGGCTGGGATTGTCGATTGCTCAGCAGATTGTGACAGATAAACACGGCGGTCAATTATTCTGCAAGTCGATGGCGGGGAAAGGTACTGAATTTGCGATCGAACTTCCTATTTAAATTTAATCTTATATTGGCTTAAATTATTATGATATTAATTCCGGCTGTGCCGGAATAATATAGAGGAGACGGCAGTGCCGTGTCCCTACAATTGATCGCGGTAGGGA
>JAYUGZ010000422.1:0-1718 GCA_043767465.1 Cyanobacteriota bacterium | reverse complement strand
GGAGCTAAAGCTACAACAGCAAAAGTTAGAATTGACGGAGTTGGAAGAGTCGGAAGTTCTGCTGAATGAAAAGTTAAAGTTCGCGATCGATCGAGAGCAGACATGTTTCGATCGATTCGTGCAAGAGGGTGGTAAGCTGGCGGCAGAGGGCACGGAATTGACTGTTACCTATAAGGCTGTCGAAAATGAAGTCGAACAGCATCGACAAGGAATCCGTCAATTAGCTGCTGGAAGTTTACCGTTAGTATTAATCGCCCCATTACTAACTCAAGTTCGATCTCAATGCGCGATCGAGTCGCAGCAAGATCGAGGTACAGTAGCTTTAGAGATATTAGTCGATCGAGATAACCGTTTACTCGAATACCTCCAGCAACAGTCATTTTTAAAAACCCATCTCGACGAAATCAAAGCTTTCTTAGATACCGAGAATCAACGGCTGACAGTAGAAAGTAATTCCATAGAGCCAACATGGTTGGATGCAGATGTAGATGCGATCGACAAATTAGATACCATCCTTAAATACGAGCACCATCGAGATTTAGATCGCTTTGATGAACTCCAATCCAAAGTAACTAAACTAGATGACGAATTAGAATTTCTCGATCGACAAATTGCCTTAGCCGCATCACCAGAAGAATATACTCGACTCAAAGAACAAGAAGCCGAGGCTAGATCGATCGTCGTCGAACTCAAAGCCGAACAAATTGCGACTACTCGTCACTTAGAAGAACTAAAACGAACGATCGCGAGTACCGATCGACAATTAGCCACCTACACCGAAAAAAATATCAAACTCACCAACGATCGACATATCATCGATTCAGTCGCCAAAGTCAAAGAAACTTTACAAGTATTCAAAGCCAAACTCACCCTCAAAAAAATTAACAAACTCGAAAATGAAGTCACCGAATGTTTTCGCTATCTATTACACAAATCCGAACTAGTCCAACGAGTGACGATCGATGCTGCTACCTTCACCTTATCACTCCACGATCGCCAAGGTCAATTATTACCCAAACATCGCCTTTCGGCTGGAGAAAAACAACTCCTCGCGATCGCGCTATTATGGGGATTAGCACGAGTATCGGGACGACAATTACCAATTGCGATCGATACTCCATTAGGTAGACTAGATTCATCCCATCGAACTAATCTCATTGAGCGTTATTTTCCCGCTGCTAGCGAACAGGTAATCTTACTATCTACCGATACTGAGATTGGTAAATCGGAGGTAGCTAAACTGCGAGAGCAAAATGCGATCGCTCGTGAATATATATTAGATCATGATGCTAGTTCCCAACGCACTCAAATTCGATCTGGATATTTTTGGGAGTAAATATTAACTGGCGGTTAAAACCGCAGCTATATAATCAAAGTCCGCCTACGCGGACTATAATATAGTATTTTAAATATGAAGCATACATATCGTAGTGGCTCGACAAGGCTAAAATTGTGGGCATTCAGAGTCCTGGGAAATACAATCAGTATTATTTTAAGCGATCGCGTTACCCACATTTTTAGCCTTGTTGTTCCAGTAGGGTGGGCATTGCCCACAAACACATTAAAACTAAGATCTATTCTTGCTATAGCTAAATTTTATCGGCGGGCAATGCTAACCCTAATTTCAAACTTAAATCAATAGTCTGGTATGCGATCGTGCTAGCAAAAGCATGTAAAATACATCTAACCTCATGATTATATATAATTTTAAAATTGAC
>JAYUGZ010000421.1:0-11006 GCA_043767465.1 Cyanobacteriota bacterium | reverse complement strand
TGGCAATTGCCGCAGCATTCGAGATTGGTTTGAACGGTGCTGCCTTGAAACAGCAATTCCCGCTGGGAAATGCCGCGCAGTACCAGTTCTTCGCCTTGCCAGCGGGCTTCTACCAAACCAGTATCGGCAAAATTGGCCCACCGAGAATCGGCTGTAATCAGACTCGGCAAGCTAATTGCTACCTCTGTCCCCAATTCGCTAAGTTCTCCCTCATAGTTAGTTTCCGGGATCGCCGGCTGCAAAAACATTTCCCCGATCGGCAATTCAACAACAGTCCCTACCGCCGGAGTGTGCAACTGGTAGCGGTTTCGCAGCTCGTCCAAGTTAGCCAAATCAGCCAAATAGGCCGGGGAACCATGCACCAAAATCACGTGCTGGGGACGCAAATTGTGGATGAGCTGCGTAGTTCCTGGCCCGTCGCAGTGTTCGGCTAGCAGATAAGTTTCGACGCTTCTGACTCCAGATTCGGGCCAGTTAGCCAGCCATTCCCTGACGGGATATCCCGGTTTTTGAGGTGCGAGCAAAATCCAAGGATTTGGGCGATCGGCAACATACAAATTCAAATCAGCAATTCGGTCAGTAATCACAATACACGGCTGTCTGCCCAACTCGGGGCGCTGTTCGGCAGACAGCCGACGGACACGGGGTTTCACCCTTTCGTCCCAAAACAAAGGTTGGTGCAGAGCAAAATTTTGGACGGCGGTGGGAAAATGGGGCAGCAATTCGAGATAAGCGTCGCAGCCGTCAGCGACAGTACCGTCTACCCAAATATCCAAGTCGCGGCCTGTGAAATAGTGGTGGCTGCGGAGCAGCATCAGCAATTCTTGACCCAAACCGAGGGCGGGCGCGGGCAGCAGTACCGAGTACCCGTCAGCGATCGCGCGATGGATGCGATCGGCCAACTGATTTTCCAGTTGTCGGCGGTGAGGGTGGCGCGCCGTGCCGTAACTGCCTTCGACAATTAACACATCCGGCTTCATACCCCGGAGTTCTCCCAGGGGCAAACCTTCCACCAAACGAGAATTAGACAGAAAAAAGTCGCCGGTGTACACCAGGGTGTAGGTACGGTGGGGAGCAGCATAAGTCAGCAGCACAGTTGCCGCTCCGGGTAAATGGCCCGACGGGAACAACTGCACGCTCAGTCCCGGGCGCAGTTCGATCGGCGACTGCCAGGGCAGTCCCTGACAGAAATGCGATTCCGGCTGCTGGGCCAGGGAGGGCCAGTTGAGCGGTAGCAGTCGTGCTGTCACTTCGCTGGCATAAATTGGCAACTGCGGGAAAGATTGGTGGAGTGCTAGCAAACCTCGGGCGTGGTCGGCGTGGGCGTGGGTGCACACCACAAAATCGGCTGGCAGCGATCGATCTAGTGTCGCTGACAGGGGTGCGATATCTTCTACACCGCAGTCGAGCAAAATGCGGTGCGGCCCCATGCGGACTAGCAGACAGAGCCCTTCCTGTGCGTGGCCTGCGCCGTAAGGTAAACAATCGAGATCCATCAATGGGTTTAGCCCCCTGTTTTACGCGCAACTTGCAGTATCGCAACATCTAAGTGTTGGCTGCGACTGCATTCATTCGATCGACTTGAGTTCCGGACGCATCAACCGGGTTTGATGGAGGAAAAGACTTTGTTGCCGCCCTCGCTAAGAGTGAAAAAACCCGGTCGATTGAAGTTTTGGTGCATCAGCCTGGGAGTTTAATGTTTGCTCCCAGGCTCCGGCTCCCGTGCAACGAAAGTAATTGCACTGTAAATTTGGTACTTGGTGAAACGCTGGGAAAAGCTATTTTCCCCAGGTATTGGCAGAAATCGGCAAAAAGCCTGGAACCAAGTTAATGCTGCGGGTTCTGGCCTCAAAAGTTACATTTTATTGCAGCTTTTAAGCCTAGGCAACTCGATCTCATATTCTGAGTGTCAAACCTTTTTTCACAATTTGCGCCTGCTAGCAGTTAGTCTTTTTTATGAGAAGATTTTAATTCAGCAGCCCTAAGATGTTGACAAAACTTTACAAATCTTTATCCCTGGGATTTTGAGGGGGTGTAGAGTCCCACAATCAAAACTTGAATAAGCAGACTCATGCTGGCTAAGTCTTGCTGTCATGGTAGGTGGAGAGTTATGAGTTCGAGCGGTTTTTTTGTAAAAGTTTGATACATTTTTCTAAGCAAACCTTGTGGCTATGCAGGAGAGAGTTTAAATGGCTTTTGGCCGGCGCATATCAATGGAGCGTCGCCCTCTGTGAAGACATAGACGCCGTTGAGTTGTGGCGCGGACGCTGACATCGGGAAACCGCAACCTTCATTCAGTTGACAGTTGACCGCTCGACAATTGACTGCTTGAGGGCGACCTCTACCTGGAAGTCCGAAGATTGGAGTCATGAATAGTCTTGTTTTAATTTCTCCTTACAACAATAGTCCGGACAGTACCCGTTTTTTTGAAACAACTTCTCCCGAGAGGTTTGTAGAATTTAATTTCAAAAATTTATGAGGTCGAGCGCCTCAATATCGAGAGGAGATTTCCCAGCAGGTTAGCATCTACAAAAATCGCGGTTGCGAAGCAGAAATTGATTGCGATATTGACAGCCAAGAATCTCCAAAAAACTTCTGCGAGAATACAGTACCTTTCGCTGGCGCTGCTGTCAGCCAAGTCGGTTAAAAACAAGTCGGATACAACCGGATGTTTGCCATGTGCTTTTTGAATAATATAAATCGCCCTGAGATCAATTTCGGTTGGTGACTAACTTTTTAATTCTCTCAACTATGGCTATGAATCTTACAATAATTTTGGGCTTTTATCAGTAACTTCAGCCTGAAGATGTTTCGGTGAGAGGATGGGGCGGTTGATGATTTTGTGAGAATGAATCAGTCCAAGGGACTTGGTGAGGGGAGCTTCTGGGCGCCAGCTTTTGTTGAAAAAATGCTTTTTGGCAAAATTAGCTGCTGCCTTGGGGAGGGGGCGAGGGCGATGCTTTATTACCAGAAAGAATTGCTTTAAAGCCGGAAGCCTTAAAGGCGAAAAATTAAAACAAGACTATTCATTACTCGAATCCTCGGACTTCCAGGTAGAGGTCGCCCTCAAGCAGTCATCTGTCATCTGTCAACTGTCAACTGTTTGGTATGTTGTCGAGAATAGTAGCCGACGATCGCAATTAACGCTCAAATTAGGCTTCGCCCAAACCCGGTTTTTATCAAAAATCGGGTTTTTAGGTTTGGTATGAATCGCGAGACTTGGTAGCGCGTCGTTAGCCAATAACACAGGTAATTGACACCAGCCCCGACGTGCGATCGTTTCGGCGGCAAAAATTCTGTAGACAAAAAACTTGACATCAGCGGGTAATCGAAAGTAAAAATAAGTAAAAGCAATAACAATAATGAGGCTTTATGTTTGATTCGCGATCGGCGATCGGCAAGTATGGCATTGATAAGTTGCTATCTCGTACAACAATTTTGGCGAAAATACATCCGGGAAAATACGGAGTATCTATGAGTTTTTCGCAATAATTTTTCACAATCTAAAATCTAAAATCTAAAATCTAAAATGGCAACAGCTATTCTCGACCTGGAAATATCCAAACTCCCGCCAGAAATTACGGTTGAGGAGCGTTACAGCAAAGCTTTGGTTTTAATTAGACTGCACGGAAAACCGATCGGGCAAGCTCAAATTCCGGTAGTCGGAGGTCGGATTGAGGGCTCGCAATTGCGGGAAACACTGATGAATGCAGCAGGGGATAATCTTTGGAAAAATTGGCTCTACGATGCGCTGGAATGGGACGAACGCGGGGCGGTAGAGACAATCGGGCTCGCCACTGTAGCGGTTTGTACGCGCGATCGCCCGGAAGATTTGCAGCGCTGTCTCGATGCGCTGATGCTGCTCCCAGACGATGGTCAGGAATACTTAGTAATTGACAATTGTCCCGCCACGGATGCTACCCGTGAATTGGTCAAAAATAATTACCCGCAAGTCCGGTACGTGCGGGAAGACGATTTAGCCGGGGAAAGTGCCGCCCGCAACCGAGCTTTGCGGGAAGCTAAACACGAATTTGTAGCGTTTACAGATGATGATGCCGTACCCGATCGGGATTGGTTGCGATCGCTATTGCGAAATTTCCACGATCCGCGAGTTATGTGCGTCACGGGGCTACTGATGCCCCTAGAACTGGAAACGGAAGCGCAAGAATGGTTTGAACTCTACAGCCCCTACGGGAAAGGCTTCGATCGCCAAGTTTTTGACGGGGCGCACTGCAATCCGCTGATTATAGCTCCTGTGGGGGTTTCCGGGAGTATGGCTTTGCGGAAAAGTTTGATCGTTGACAACATCGGGCTGTTTGACGAAGCTTTGGGTGTCGGCACGCCCGCTAAATGCGGTTCAGACAGCGAACAGTTTGTCCGCATTTTGCGCGCTGGCTACCGCATCGTCTACGAACCGAGAGCCTTGAGTTGGCACCGCCACCGACGCACCTGGGAAGAAATGCGCAACTTGCTCAAATGCTACGGAATCGGAGTCTATGCTTACTGGACGCGGATGTTTGTGTTCAACAGAGAATTTAGCGTGCCTCTGTTAGCTTGGGGCTGGCTTTGGTACAAACAAATTCCTGAACTAATTGCTTCAGTGCGAAAGCAACCAGGTTCTGTCCCTAGTGATATGCTTTGGGCTCAATTGCAGGGCTGTATTAGCGGGCCGATGGCTTATTTTACGTCTCGCCAGCAGTTGCAAAAAATTAAGAGGGAGCCATAAATAGGGATTTGGAGATTGTTTTTACCGCAGATGAAATGAAGATGAAATTGATTTGTGTAATGTCAATATGGAAAATCTAACAGTTAGCGTAATTATTCCGACTCACAACCGAAGTGTATTGCTGCTGCGCGCTCTCGATGCACTGCAATCCCAAACTTATCCGCTCGACCTGATCGAGGTTATTGTAGTCGCCGATAGCTGCATAGACGATACTTTGGCTGTGCTAAAAGATTACAAAGCTCCGTTTAAACTGCTGGTTATTGAAGAAAAGTGTCGGGCAGCTTCGATCACCAGAAATACGGGAGCAGCCTCCGCTACCGGAAAACTGGTGCTATTCATAGATGACGATATCGAACCAACTCCGCCTCTAATCGAAAGTCATGTACGCCTTCACCAAGAGCGTCCGGGCTGCGTGGTGATTGCCCCTTATCCGCCGAAGTTTCAGGGAGGGGATAGATTTTTTGACGTACAAGTGCGGGCTTGGTGGGAAGAAAAATTTTACCAGATGAGACAACCGGATCACCGTCATACTTATGAAGACTTGCTGACTGGCAACTTGTCTCTGGAGACAAAAATGTTTGCTAGCACTGGAGGCTTCGATGCAGGTTTCGGTCAGGGAACTGCCCATGAAGATTATGAATTTGGCTTGCGCTTGCTCAAAGCAAATATACCTTTTGCTGTGGCAGCGGATGCAGTCGGGTATCACTACGAACACGAAACTAACAACCTCTCGCGCTCTTTTCGCCGAGCGCGCGAGGAAGGACGCTCCGATGTCTTGCTCGGTCAGCGACACCCGGAACTTAAACCGACACTGCATATAAAGGATTACGAAACTCCTTACTCTTTTTTCGATCGGGTTTTCGTTGCTCTAGTTTTTTACTGGCCGGCCGCTCTAGAGTTGCTGGCTGTGGGACTGAGGCTGTCGCTAGATTGGCTAGAAGCTGTGCGGATGCGCGGTACTTGGCGGTGGCTGAACGGTAAATTGCGCGGTTATTGGTACTTGCGCGGTGTGATAGACGAATTGAAAACTCGATCGGGCATTTCTAGTTTTATGGAAGAAGGCCCAATCCGCGCTGATTTGGGCGGATACGAAATAGAAATTGACTTGCAGCAAGGCTTGGAAGCAGCAGAACATAGGATCGATGCCGAAAGACCGGCGGGGATTTACCTGTACTACGGCAAGCTGACAATCGGTCACATCACTCCCGAAGTCGGCGCCGAACCGCTACGCGGGGTTCATCTGCGAAGGATACTGGCACAGAATTTAGCGGAACCGCTGGCGAGAGCGATGGCGGTTAATGGTATGCCGTGCAGTTCTGACTAGATCGAAACAAAGCTTTTACTTGCTTTTGAGGAGCGTGTTTTGGTGATTAAATAATTGCTAATTATTGACTGTTGTCTTGTCATTAATTCCAAATTAGCAATTCCCAATTCCTAATTCCCAATTCCTAATTCCCAATTAGCAATTCCCAATTTCCAATTCCCCATCGTATTTTGAGGAGAAATTAATGGCAATAAAAGTGCTTGAAATTGAGTTTACTGAAGAGATAAATCCAATTAGGGGACTAGAAAAATATGAACGTGTCCGCCTCTTGGTTCGCTACCGGGGACGGCCGCTCGGCTGGGCCTATGTTAATAATAACAATCCCTGGCAGCAAACAATCTCGGCAGATCGAGTGCGAGAAACGATTGTGGAGCAGATGGGTAAGCAGTTGATTCGATCGAGTTTGGAAGATCAGTTAGCCCCAGAATCACCAAAGGAAGATCGAGAACTGCCACCAATTACCGTTGTCATCTGCACGCGCGATCGCACGGACTTGCTCAAAGGCACTATGGAAGCAATTCTTGCCCTGGACTATCCCAAGCTAGAAATTATTGTGATAGACAATGCTCCTTCCAACAGCAGCACCGCTGAATTGGTCGCGAGATTACCTGTACGCTACGTGAGGGAAGAACGGCAAGGATTGAACTGGGCTCGCAATCGGGCGATCGCAGAAGCCAGCCACGAGATAATTGCTTTTACTGACGATGATATGCGGCCCGATCCGGGTTGGCTGCGGGGTATCGCTGCGGGCTTTGCTGAGCCGGAAATTATGGCAGTTAGTGGTTTGGTGGTGCCAGCGGAACTGGAAACAGAGGCTCAAATTCAATTTGAATTCGGCTACGGGGGAATGCTGCAATACTTCCACCGCTTTAAAGTTGATGGTAGTAAGCTCTCGGCGCAGGAGTTGCTGTGGGCGAGATCCTACGGCGTTGGGGCAAATATGGCTTTCCGCGTCAAAGTGTTCGAGGCTGTTGGCAATTTTGACCCGGCTTTGGATGTGGGGACGGCGACTCGGGGTGCTGGGGATATGGAGATGTTTCACCGGATTTTAGCTAAGGGATACGCGACGTTTTATGAGCCTAGAGCCTTTGTGTGGAACGTACACAGGCGTAGTGCCGATGCTTTGAGTCGGCAGCTACGGGACAATGGGCAGGCTTTTGGGGCTTATTTGCTGACTTGTGCTCGCAATGGTACTGTCAGTAGCGGGGAAATTTGGCAATTTGCAGTGTCTCAGTGGCTGAAAGGGTCGCTGTTGCGACGCTTGATCCGACCGGGCTGGTTTCCCCGCAAGTTGGTAGTTAGCGAGCTGCTGGGGGCTTTACAGAGTCCTTTTGCTTACAGGGAAGCGCAGTTACAGGCTCAGCGATTGGTGGCGATGACGGATGTGGAGGAGCAGCCACAGCCGGAACCTCTGACGGTGACTGGAGGTGCGGGATGAAAACTCTGGGAAGGCTGTTTGAGAGGCGCAAAGTCGCTCATTTCTTCGATTTACTGCGTGGATTGGTCGATCGCGATATGAAACTACTCTACAAGCGATCGACCTTGGGGATTGCTTGGACTTTGATCAGTCCGCTATTGCAGTTGGCTGTTTTTTGTTTTGTATTCCGAACCGTACTTCCGGTAAATATTCCGCAATTTGCTTCCTTTGCATTCAGCGGTTTGTTAATCTGGAATTGGAGTCAGACAGTCCTGTTTCAATCGACGGCACTAATTACTGGCAACCTGGCTTTAATCAGACAGCCTAATTTTCCGACAGCTATTTTGCCTGTAGTGACAACTACAACCGGATTAATTCACTTTCTGCTGGCGCTGCCAGTGCTAATTATCTTTTTGGCAATGGACGGAGTTCAGCCAAATCCTGTGCTGTTGGCGCTGCCACTTTTGATAATTATTCAATTCATTTTAACGGTGAGTTTGGCTTATCCACTTGCTGCGATTAATGTGACTTTTCGCGACACTCAGCACACTTTGGGTGTGTTGTTGCAGATGCTCTTTTACCTGACTCCGATTTTCTACGATCTCAAAAGCGTCCCCAAAGAATTTCAGCCTTTATATCAGTTAAATCCGATGGTGCCACTGATTGAAGCTTACCGGGCAATACTAATCAAAGGTACCCAGCCGGACTGGCAGGCGCTGTTAATTGTAAGCTTGCTTGTGGCTGCTCTTTTGCCGCTCGGACTGGCCATTTTCAGACGGCAAAGCGATCGATTTGTGGAGGAATTGTAAATGCGTCAAGCTATTGTTGTCAACGGTTTGGGTAAACGTTTTAACCGCTACAGTGCCGATCGACCTATGACAATCATGGAGGCCGCTTTGTGGGGCTGGTGGCGGATGAAACCACAAGCACATTTTTGGGCACTGCGGGATGTAAGTTTTAGTGTTTCTCCAGGGGAAATGCTGGGAATTCTCGGCAAGAATGGCGCGGGAAAATCGACACTGCTGCAATTGATCGGTGGTATCGGCCGCGCTGAGGAAGGAAGTATTAAAGTTAACGGCAGAATTGGCGGTTTGTTGGATTTGGGTGCGGGTTTTCACTCAGATTTAACGGGCAGAGAAAATGTGTTTGTGGGTGCGGTGGTGGCCGGTTTGACTCGCCGGGAAGCAGCGCATCGATTTGACGCTATTGTTCAATTTGCAGAATTAGAGCAGTTTATCGACAGCCCACTGCGAACTTACAGCACGGGGATGCGAATGCGGTTGGCTTTTTCGGTGGCAATTCATACCAATCCAGAGGTGTTGTTAATTGATGAATATTTGTCGGTTGGAGATGTGGCTTTTCAAGCTAAATGTTTGAAAAAGATAGATGAGTTTAAAAATGCCGGAGCAGCGATTGTTTTAATTTCTCACAGTGCGGCGCAAATTCAAAAAACTTGCGATCGGGCTTTGTGGCTAAAATCCGGTGAAATCCTGGCTTATGGAGAGCCGGAAGTGGTAGCTGGTCAGTATTTGTCGGAAATGCGATCGGAAACTGACAAGCGCACTCCTATGCGTCCTCCTGAAGTTACAAGTACGGGTTCGGAACTGCGAGTTAATGAGAATAGATTCGGTTCTTTGGAAGTAGAAATAACTAATGTTAAAGTGTTGCCGGATGATGAGATAGACAGCGGCGATGCTATAACAATTGAAATTGATTATACTGTGCCAAAAGCGATTTCTGCTGCGATTTTTGGCATGACAATCAGCCGGGAAGACGGTCAAAGTTGTTTTGAGACTAATACCAATCAAATGGGGCGGTTCATTCCGCTGGCGGAAGGTAAAGGCAAAATCCGGCTGCACGTAGACAGGCTGGATTTAGGAAACGGTCAATATTACATCAATGCTGGGGTTTATGAGAAGAGTTGGGCCTATGCTTACGACTATCACTGGCACGTCTATCCACTGTATGTGCGATCGACTGTCAACCAAAAAACGATTCTCTGTCCGCCCTACCATTGGGAGTTTGAGGGCAAAATGCAGCTTGCAGATGTGCCAGAAAAAGCTGAAAAAGTTCATGCTTTAAATAAGAACAATCCGGGATACGTCAAAATTTCAACTCAGTTAAGAAATAAGCAGTCACCCGACTTTTTAGTAATTGGTGCTCAAAAGTCTGGCATAGAAGCTTTGCGTGGATACCTAGCAAATCACTTGCAAATTATCAAAGACGGTTCCCGGGAGATTCACTTTTTTGAGTTGAATTTCGAGCGAGGCGTTGAGTGGTACAGCAAGCAGTTGACGCGGAGTGTAGCGGGTGACAAGGTGTTGCTGTGGGAGATGACTCCTTACTACATTTATCATCCTTTGGTAGCCGAGCGAGTTTACAAGTCTTTCCCGGATGTTAAGCTGATTGTAATGCTGCGAAACCCGGTAAAACGAGCTTGGATGCACTATCATTTAGAAGTAGCAGTAGGCTGCGAAAAGTTGGATTTTGAAAAGGCGATCGCATCTGAGCCTGACAGGCTAAAAGGTGAAATTGAAAAAATAAAAGCCGATGAGGGTTATTACAGTTTCAACCACCAACATTATTCCTATTTATCGCGGGGAATTTATGTCGAACAAATCAAAAATTGGCTCGATTATTTTCCGAGGGAACAGTTGCTCATTCTCAAGAGCGAAGACTTTTATGCAAATACAAGTAAAGTATTTTCTGAAGTCTTAGATTTCTTAGATATTAGTGCGAGTACCCTCGAAGAATATGAGATTCATAGTGTCGAGGATTACAGCAAAATGCCTGCCGAAATCGAACAAGAATTAACCAATTATTTTAAGCCTTACAATCAGGAACTTTCTGATTTGTTGAAGCAAGATTTTACTTGGAGTTAGGAAAATAGTTTTTAACCGTAGAAAGCTCTCTGCGGTTGATTTAAAAAAACCTCATTTACCAACCATTAATCAAGTGTAAAAATGAAAAGAATATTTTTAGTGGGAACTCCTCGGAGTGGTACAACAATCCTTCAAAGTTTATTAGCGGCTCATCCTGAAGTTATTTCTTTTCCTGAATCTAAGTTTTTCCACTATTTGCTTTACGATAAGTTTGCTGGACAGTTGCGAAGTAGGATGGAAGCTTTTTTTAATGATGAGATTAAACGTCCTGAACTTTTGAAAGATTTTGATGATAGTCAAAGTGTGGAAACTAAAACTCGTTGGTTTGTCGGAGTTTTGGATGGTTTGGCTGCCGAACAAAATAAAAGCATCTGGTTGGAAAAAACGCCGGAGCACATATATTTTATTCCTAATATAGAGGGTTTGTTGCCGGATGCAAAATTTATACATATTTTGCGAAATGGTATGGATACAATCGCTTCTATGTATGAGAGCACTAGGATTTATCACGAATTGTGGGGTGCTGGTTGGGATTTAGATCACTGTATCGAGCGCTGGGTATATGCGGTATTAACTAGCCATAAATATGTTAATAAAGCAAGTCATATTTTAGTTAAGTACGAAGAGCTTTTAGATGACAAAATTAAAATTTTAGAA
>JAYUGZ010000420.1:0-1722 GCA_043767465.1 Cyanobacteriota bacterium | reverse complement strand
TTATTGGCAGTTCTTCTAATCTCGGTGGCACACCTGAAAGTATTAATTTATTAGGTCTGACTCCAGGGACGTACTATGTCCGAGTCTCTAGCTACTTGGATGCCTCGACAAATTACAACCTGACTCTTTCTGCCAAACCCGGTACTGGTTTTAACAGCAATTATGGCTACGGTTTAGTGAATGCAAATGCCGCAGTTTTCCGAACGCTGAACCGTCCAAATCCCTTTCCCGAAGTTCCAAATTTGGGCGGGAATAATTGGGGACGAGATCTGGTAAATGCGCCGGAAGTTTGGGATCGGGGAATTACTGGAAATGGCATCGTAGTCGCTGTTGTCGATAGCGGTGTTGACTACACTCATCCCGACTTAGACGCCAATATTTGGCGGAATGCGGGTGAAATCCCCGACAACGGCATTGACGACGATCGCAACGGGTATGTAGATGATGTCAGGGGTTGGGATTTTGTATCTAATGATAACAACCCGATGGATGGGGATATCGACGGTCATGGGACTCATGTAGCAGGTGCGATCGCCGCCGAACGCAATGATTTTGGCATCACGGGAGTTGCTTACAATGCCAAGATTATGCCTGTGAGAGTATTATCAACAGATGGTTTTGCAAACTCAAATAATAGTGCTGCTGGAATTCGCTATGCTGCTGATAATGGAGCTAATATAATTAACTTTAGTATTAGTTCTTGGTTGCCTAGTAGGGAGACTAATGAGGCAATTCAGTACGCAACTAACAAAGGAGTTGTTGTGGTAATGGCAGCCGGAAACGATGGTTATTTTGAACCTGATTATCCAGCCCTAAATGCCGATCGCTTCGGAATTGCCGTGGGAGCAATAGATAGAAATAGCACGATGCCTTACTTCTCTGACCTGGCAGGTACCCGACCTTTGAATTACGTAGTTGCACCGGGAGTAGACATCTATTCTACAACTCCCAATAACACCTACAAAACGCTAGACGGCACATCGATGGCAGCCCCTCACGTAGCGGGTGTAGCGGCTTTAATTTTGAATGCCAATCCGAATTTGACTCCGGCTCAAGTTGAGTACATCTTGACGACAACAGCCAACCGAAATGGGATAAAAGTCTAGAAAGAATAGGCAGCAACTACTCAGAAATATTAGTCGGATCGCCCTACAACCGCTCTAATCTGTCTTGTTAGAAGTTGCGGGCGCGATCGATCGCTCTTAAATTTACCAAATTTCCAATTTTAGTATGAGGATTTATGACTATTAATCTTGTCTCAGTTAGCTCAGCAGGCGATCGGGGGAACAGTCTTTCCTTATACCCGTCCATCTCAGCCGACGGGCGGTTTGTGGCGTTTGAATCTAAGGCCACCAACCTCGTGCCGGGGGACACTAACAATATCCGTGGCATCTTCGTGCACGACACGCTCGCCAATACTACCACCCGCGTCTCTGTTGACTCAGCCGGCAAGGGGAACACTAATTCCTACAGCGCCTCCATCTCAGCCGACGGGCGGTTTGTGGCGTTTACATCTGTTGCCACCAACCTCGTGCCGGGGGGCACTAACAATAGGGGTGGCATCTTCGTGCGCGACACGCTCGCCAATACTACCACCCTCGTCTCTGTAGACTCCGCAGGCAATCAGGCGAACAGCTATTCCTTAAACCCCTCCATCTCAGCCGACGGGCGGTGTGTGGCGTTTTATTCTAATGCCACCAACCTCGTGCCGGGGGACACTAA
>JAYUGZ010000419.1:0-4421 GCA_043767465.1 Cyanobacteriota bacterium | reverse complement strand
GGGTGTTTTGATACTGAGTATTTCTGTACTGAGTGTTTTGCTGCTGAGTATTTTGATACTGACAATTTTGGTACTGAGTATTTTGGTGCTGGGTGTGTTTGTGCTGGGTGTTTTGTTGCTGGGTGTTTTGTTGCTGGGTGTTTTGTTGCTGGGTGTTTTTGTGCTGAGTATTTCTGTGCTGAGTATTCTGATTCTGACCTCTTGGCTGAATCGATCGCAATTGTTCGCGAGCTTGATTAATTTCCTTAATCTTTTCTTCAGCTTTCTGTAGTAGTCTAGGATTATCTTTGGGGATGCGATCGGGGTGCCAAATGAACGCTAAATCCTTATAGGCCTGGCTAATTTCTTCTCGGGAAGCTCCCGGCAATAGTCCCAGCACTTTATAGTATTGGTCGAGGTCGTTCATGGTACCACCTTTCGCGTTAAGAAATTAGAAATTAAAAATTAAGATCGGAGCAAAAGCCTCTGTAAAAGCTTGCTTGTCCGATCGTACATTGGATGAACTATAACTCAGCTATGCCGCTGCTGGCAAAAAGTCCCGGATTAGCTGCAAATATGTTGCGGCATCCTCCAGCATCGGAAAGTGAGCTGTATTGGGAATTATAACAAATTCTACTTTTTTGCTGAGGGAAGCGGCCTGTTTTCCCATGATGGCGGGGATAATTTGATCGAATTCTCCAGCTACCAGCAGTGTGGGCACACTCAGTCGTGCGAATTCTGCGGGCATTTCCTCGGCTGCTCTTTTGCTGACAGCCGTCACCATTGTACCAATTGCAGCTTCCTCGTCGGCCATTAAGAAATCCTTGAGAAATGCCAAACTGACCTCTGTGGGGAGAGATTGGCGCAAAAACCGGGCCATAAAGATGCGATCGGCAAACGGGATAGAAGCCAGCCAAGACGGGCGAAATTTGACCACATAGCCGCCGAATTTGTGAAAGGTGGTGAAGGATTTCTCGTCGTATTCAAAAATCCCGCTGCAAGTGAGAATCGCTTTTTCTACTTTTTCGGGGTAAAGGTTGAGAAATAAAGTCGCAACCGATGCACCTGTGGAGTGAGCGTTGAGAAAGACGCGGCTTAAATTCAGAGCTTCTAATAATTCGGCTAAGTCGCGGGCGTAGGTTTCGAGCTCATAGCTGGATTCAGGAGGTGATGGCGGTAAGGGCGATCGGCCAAATCCTCTCATATCGTAAAGCAAGCAGTCAAAATCATCAGCAATAGCCTGTGCCGTGCTTTCCCAGTAGCGAGCTGAGCCAGCCCAGCCGTGCATGAATACCATTACTGGTTTGCCGCTGGGTTGGCCGCTCTTGTCTGCTGTTATCCACTCGTAATAATGTTCTACACTGCGAACTGAAATGAAAGCCATGATTAAGTAGTTTTGAGTTTTAAGTGATAATTTTCAATCATATAGGAATCAGGGGCGATCGCGTCTCATTTAGCAGAACTCGTATAATGTAAGCAGCAAAAGATCAAACTGAAATTTAGTATGAAAAAATCAAATAAATTAGAATTGGATGGCATCAAGAATCTGGGAGCAGTTAAGACTCAGGTAAAGCTAACAAATGCCATAGATGAAGCTTTAGTTAGCCGCGGATTGCTCGCGCCTCGGCTGTTGCGCGAGTGTGAAACAGAAGCTCTAGTAGATACAGGATCGGTTTACCTAGTAATTTCAGCAGAGATGTTACAGCAACTAGGTTTACGAATTATAGGACAGCAAGTTGTTAAGTATGCTGATGGTCGTCAAGAAACCGTAGGAGTAACCGAGGCCATATTAATTGAAATTGATGGACGTAGAACTACGGAGGATGCTCTAGTGACAGGTGATGAGGTATTAATTGGTCAGGTAGTTTTGGAGAAGTTAGATTTGCTTGTGGATTGTAAGAATCAGCGGTTAATCGTAAATCCAACTAATCCTGGTTATCCTGTGACTTATATCAAGCGAACAGGGGGGATAATAAAAAATAGAATTCGTAGCCACAACAAGTAAGGTGCGTCAGTTGAGAAACCAAAATTTTCGTACTAACCTGAAGAATGACGCACCCTACAACTGAGAAGTGCTACATAAGCCTCGCTATTTTTGTTAGGCCTCTCTGTGCGCCACAAGCACCCTACAATGTAGATAGACTGTGGCAATTTTAAGCGGCAGAAGCTGCAATCCAAAACAAACCATCCACCAAAAGTGTGCTAAAAACTGCTCCGCTGAAGGCGCGCCAGTGCAGGGTAGGACGCAAACTTAGCAAACCGACTGTTAGCAACACAGCGATTAAAACGATCGCGCAACCGATGCCCCAAGGAGTGTCAATTTGCCCGATCGCACTGTGAAAAATCGGCATCGCGAATTCCGGTTCCGCGTGCATCACTTGGCGCCAGTAAGGCATCAAACCAGTCAAATAAAAATATAAGTCAGTAATAGCAGTGCCAAATAGCGAACCCAAGTAAAAATAGGCACCAACTTTTCCCCAGGATTTGTTCAAGCACCAAATTGCAAAGGGCAAACCAATTGCTTCTATAGGTAAGTGCAGAATTGGTTCCCATCTAAACCAGCCCCAATAGATGGAACCTGCCAGCCAACATCCGGCAAAGCCTAATAATAAGTCTCCCCAAAGTTGGGTTTTTGGGCGGAAAATTAGGATTAAACTGAGGACGAACCAGGGAATTGTTGAGAGCAAGCTGATGGTTGGATATAATCTAACTAATGGTGCTTGCACGAAGACGGGAATTGAGACTAAAAATGCTGATGCGCCAAATATTAGCCACTGTTTGATGCTGTTTGTTTTGACTGAAGAAACAGAATTTTCTAAGCGGGCGAGGGTAGCAATAGGTGCGATCGCAGATGATGCTAAATCTAAATTAAACAACTGACTGGACTCCGTAATGTTTCAATAGGTGGACTAAAAATTCTGCTGCTGTTGTCGGTGCGGCTGTCTCAATTCCCGCAGTTTGGCTGACGTGCCAGCCTGTTGCCGCTTGGGGATTTCGCCACAATTCCAAATGGGCGATCGCTGGATCTGCGTAAAAGCTGTCTCCACCGCTGCCGAGAATTGCCGAGCTCCAGTGTGTGAAGCGATCGTGGCTGATTCGGTGGATGGGAAAAGTGCCCCCCAGGGGTACTCCCCAGCCGTCTAGGGCGAAAAATGCCCCAACTTGGCCGCCGAGTTGCTGCCACATCCAAGCCGCCCCAATCGCCCCGGCTACTCCTGCCGAAAAGCTGACAAATACTAGACTTTCCCCGGCTAAGTCTTGAAGGCACAAAAAATGCAATATGTCAAGGGCTGAAAAAGGCGGATGTTTATGAGCGGGAAAAATCTTGACATGGGAGACTACTTGCGGATTTTGCCGGGGTTCTGCATCTCCCCAAACCTCCGAAAGTCCCTCTAGGAAACAATCAGTGAGTTTTCGGTCGTGAATTCCGGGGCAAATTACCAGTCTCATCGTGCTTCAAGAAAATTAATTACGAGCTTAACATAACTTTACTTTATTGTACACCATAATTTATTATATACCATGCGGGGGGATAGGATGTTAAACTCATGATAGCGAAAAGTTTGAAGAGTATCCCCCCAAAATAAACCCTGGGAACGCTCCAAAGCTGTGGAATCCGAGGCAAGGTGAAAGAGTCTTAAGAAAACATAAAACTTATCCCCCCTGGCCCTATTCCCTGTCAGGCTTAGCAAAGCCTGATTCTAGTTCTAGCCACCCTACGAGTTTCGGGTCGGAATCAAAAAGCCGATTTAGCTTGACCAGCAGAAGCCCCGCACTCTACTCAATCGAGGGTGAGCGACGGGATAAATGCCAGCAAGTTGACGATTCCATCCCAAAGTCGAATTCCTCTTCGCCACTGGGAACAGCGTCGGGGTGGATGACGAAACGAGCAAATTCTTTGATGTAGTGAACCATCTTGACCATTATCTCCTATGCAAAAACCAAGCTAAACGGAGCGTGTTGCAAGAAAAAGTATGGGTCTTGGGAACCAGGACTCCTGCCCTTGGAGGCAATGTAAGACCAAAAGGACTACGGAGTTCGCTTGGCGGTTGTCATTGAATTGGGAAGCCCGTGCTGTACCGTAGGTCAGCGTCGGGTAGTTCATAATAAATAAAATTGAGGAATACAAAGTGGTTGCTTCACCCGAAAAAATTGAATTCAAAACATCTGCTGCACCGGCAAATAGCGATCGCGTAGCTGTCTTGCTGATGGGTTACGGCGAAGTCGAAAGCTACGACGATTTCGCCAATTACAACGAACAAGCTTTAAACTTACTGACGGCAAAGTTTGCGCCAGTACCAACTTGGATTTATCCGCCGCTGGCGAAGATTTTGGCAATTTTTGACTTGCACGAATGGAGTCACCAACACGGTCAATTTGTGTCGCCACACAACGCAATTTTTGAACAGCAACGGGCTGGGATTGAGCAAAATTTGCAGGAG
>JAYUGZ010000418.1:0-4422 GCA_043767465.1 Cyanobacteriota bacterium | reverse complement strand
CAGTAGTTTAATCTCTGCGGTGCCCAAAGCGCGATCTGTTGCAGTAGCTGGATTTGAGGCCGTTATATTCTGCATGGTTGTTTTGAGATTTTACCTGTTGATTTGCACGCACCAGTTTATTTTGCCACTGACTGGATAGCAAAATGCAGCTTCTGATTTTTTGAAGACTAAAATATAGATCGGTGAGTCAACCCCAAAAAAATATTGAGGATCAGCCTTTAAGCGCCACTTTAGCTAAGTTATACAGTAGCACCTCGCCCTGGAACATCTCTGCGCCAGCTTGAAAACTCTTGATACTCTCTCTGTATAGATGCTGTATTTCTTAACCGTTGTGCGATCGTTTATTGCCAATTCTCACTTATTCAATTTAAAATCTCAACTCGTATAACCGTACTTTTAAAGCCACCACCAAACAACATGATTGCCATTCCCGGATACCGCATTGACACCCAAATTTATACAAACCCTCACACAGTTATTTATCGAGGGATGCAGATTGAAAAACAACAACCAGTTATCCTCAAAACTCTCTCGCCACCATACCCTACCCCAGCGCAAATAGCCCAAATCCTGCACGAATACGAAATTCTGAAAAATTTGCATCTTCCCGGAGTAGTCCAGCTTTACAAACTCGAAAAATACAATCACTTTCCGGTTTTAATTTTAGAAGATTTTGGCGGTATTTCTCTCAAAGATTTTCTCGGCAACCACCAGCTAGAGTTACCAGAATTTCTGCGAATTGGCATGAAACTCGCAGAAACTCTCGGGCAACTTCACGAACAGCATATCATCCACAAAGATATTAAACCCAGCAATATTATTGTCAATGTCGAGACGGGGGATGTCAAAATTGCTGATTTTGCGATCGCCTCCCTGCTACCGGGCGAAAATCCCGCCGTCAGCCATCCCAATTTACTCGAAGGAACCCTCGCCTATATGTCTCCCGAACAAACGGGACGCATGAATCGGGCGATCGACTACCTGAGCGATTTTTATTCGCTAGGCGTCACATTTTATGAAATGCTCTGCGGCGAATTGCCTTTTAGTGCGATCGATCCCATGGAATTAGTACACTGCCATATTGCCAAAAAACCAGCTTCTCCTTCTGAACTCAGAAAGCAGAAAATAGCAGCCAAAATCAATCAAACACAAACCCAGGAGATTCCTCAAGCTGTTTCCGATCTGGTGATGAAACTCTTAGCAAAAACTGCCGAAGACAGGTATCAAAGTGCTTTTGGGCTTTTGTGCGACTTAGAAAATTGTCTCGCTCAACTGCAAACAACAGGCGAAATTTCTCCCATCACCCTCGGCCAGCAAGATCGATCGAGTCACCTGCAAATTTCCCAAAAACTTTACGGGCGAGAAACCGAAGTTAATCTGTTGCTCAATACCTTCGATCGCATGAGGCGGGGCAATGCACAAGTTATCCTGATTTCCGGTTGTGCAGGTGTGGGCAAATCCTGGTTAGTCTATGAAATTCACAAGCCGATAGTGCGGGAAGACGGATATTTTATAGACAGCAAATTTGAGCAATTTAAGCGCGATATTCCCTACGTTTTTTTGCTGCAAGCTTTTCAAGACTTGTTGCGGCAAATCCTGACGGAAACATCCGCCAAAGTCCAAGTTTGGAGACATAAAATATTAAATTCCCTCGGTGGAAACTGCCAAGTAATTATTGAAGTTATTCCCGAAGTAGAACTGATTGTAGGGCCGCAGCCCTCAGTCCCAGATTTAGGAGCAAATGAATCTCAAAACCGCTTTAATTTGGTGTTTCAAAAATTTATTCGCGTCTTTACTCAAAAAGAACACCCGCTGGTACTTTTCCTCGACGATTTGCAGTGGGTAGATTCCGCATCGCTGAAGTTAATTCAACTGCTAGCAACTGACTTAGAAAGTCAATACTTATTAATCATTGGAGCCTATCGAGATCAGGAAGTAGATGTAAATCATCCCGTAATGCTGACAGCAGAAGCCATTCGCCAAGCAGGAGGGACTGTAAGTGCGATCGCTCTTTCGCCTTTGGATATTAATAGCGTCAATCAATTTGTGGCGGATACTCTCTACTGCGCCCCAGAAAAATCGCTACCTTTAGCAGAATTGCTTTTTCAAAAAACCGCCGGAAATCCATTCTTTTTAACTCAAATATTGAAGTCACTTTACTCAAAAAAATTGCTGTGTTTTAAATTTGCACCTACGGATAGTTCTGTTGGTGGAGCAGAATCTAAGGTTTTTGGATTGACCCAACAAAATGCTGAACCCGTTGTAAAACAATGCAAAATTACAGGCGAGTGGCAGTGGGATATCGAGCAAATACAAGAAATGGGAATCACTGACAATGTTGTAGAATTAATGATAGACAACATTCAAAAACTTTCACAAAATACCCAGGAATTGCTCAAATTAGCCGCTTGTATCGGCAACAAATTTGATTTAGGAATTCTCTCGACCATCGGCGAAAAACCTCTGGCTTCCGCAGCAGCAGACCTCTGGGAAGCACTTCAGTCCGGTCTGATTTTGCCCGTGAATAACGCCTACAAAATTCCGATCGCACTAGCAGCAAGCAAAGAAGTAACCCACCAAATATCTAGAGACTTTAGCGATGAATTGTCACTTCCACTTGCTGAGTCTGCTATCCCGACTTACAAATTTTTGCACGAGCGAGTGCAGCAAGCAGCTTACGCTTTAATATCCGAATCTCAGAAACAACAAACCCATCTCAAAATCGGCAGATTCCTGCTAAAAAGCGCACCTCTAGAGCAATTAGAAGATCGCGTTTTTGACACAGTTAACCAACTAAATGCAGCCCAACAAATTATCGGTAGCGAATTAGAAAAATTTCAATTATGCCAATTAAATCTAATGGCTGGCCGCAAAGCAAAAGCCAGTGCAGCTTACGAACTCGCCATCAAATATTTAACCGCAGGTATTGAATTGCTTCCCCCGGAAAGTTGGCAAACTGACTACGATTTGACTCTGGCACTCTACGAGTCAGCCGCAGAATCAGCTTACCTCAATACCGACTTTGAACAAATGCAAAAATGGGCAGAAATTGTCCTGCAATATGCAACCAATGAACTAGACAAAATCAAAGTTTTTGAAATCAGAATCACAGCTTGCGCGATGCAGACAAAACTGCAAGAAGCTGTCAAAATTGGTCGGGAAGCCCTAACAATGTTAGGAATAAACTTTCCCGAATCGCCGATTCCGCTGCACATTCAGCAAGCAATGACCAAAACCGCAGCTTATTTAACCGGAAAAAAAATCGAAGATCTAATTAACTTACCGGCGATGACAAATCCGCGCAAATTAGCAACTATGCGCCTGCTGTCCAGTATGTTTTCAGCTACTTTGATAGTCGATCCCGTGCTGCTGCCGCTGATTGTATGCGAGCAAGTTCACTTATCTATCAACTACGGAAATTCTGTTTTTTCGGGTTTCGGTTATGCTAATTATGGAGCAATTTTAAAAGGAATAGTTAGAGATATTGAATCCGGCGATCGCTTCGGTCAACTAGCTTTAAATTTGAGCGACAAACTAAATGCTTTAGAATTCAAAAGCAAGACGCTGAATTTAGTAGCATTCATTTTAATGCACGGTAAGCATCACGTTAAAGACACTTTGCCGCTGTTAGAGGAATCCTATCAAAGCGCCCTAGCAAATGGTGATTTAGAATCCGTAGGATATGCGGCAGTAAATATTTGTCAGTCCTTGTATTTCATCGGTCAAGAATTACCACAGCTCGACCGAAAAATGGTAAATTACAACCATTTGTTATTTCAACTCAAGCAAGAAATGGTATTGAGTTGGAATCAAATATATCGGCAAACAGTTTTGGAATTGATGGGAAAATTGGCAAGTTCCGACATTTTATTAGGTGAGGCTTACAGCGAAGAAAAATTGTTGCCCCTGCTGTTTAAAGCGAATGATCGCGTCGGACTCCAGCACTTTTATTTACAAAAACTAATATTATCGTATTTATTTGGAGATATCGAGCAAGCGCTAGAATATGCAGCGCAAGCCGAAGCTTATTTAGACGGAGTTGCGGGCTTTATTAATGTTCCTGAATACCATTTTTACGATGCTCTTGCCCGACTGGCAGCATATCCATCAGCCACAAATGAGGAACAAGAAGAGCATCTTTTTTGCGCAACCAGCAACCAAAAAAGGCTGCAAAAAAAGGCGCTGGCTGCGCCCATGAACCTCCAGCACAAATGCGACTTAATCTTGGCAGAAAAAGCGCGAATTTTGGGCAATATTGTGAGAGCAATGGAATATTACGATCTCGCAATTGCTGGAGCGAAGGAAAACGGATACATCCAGATACAAGCACTCGCAGCAGAATTGGCAGGAGCATTTTATCTATCCATAGGACGAGAAAAAATCGCGAAAACTTACCTGACAGAAGCGCGTTATTGCTATCAG
>JAYUGZ010000417.1:0-1724 GCA_043767465.1 Cyanobacteriota bacterium | reverse complement strand
CGGCGGCATCGATGACGGGGCCGACTTTTGTACTCGGATTGTCGGCATTGCCTACATTTAAGGATTGGGTAGCTGCTACTAGTCGCTCGACAAACGCATCATAAATCGGTGCTAGTACCACCACGCGGGAGCAGGCGGAGCATTTTTGACCGCTATAGCCAAAAGCTGAAGCCACGATGCCCTGTACCGCTTGGTCTAAATCGGCACTTTCATCAACGATGATGCCATTTTTACCGCCCATCTCGGCGATTACCCGCTTTAGATGCTTTTGCCCTGGTTGAAGGATGGCTGCACTGGCGTAGATTTCACAACCGACTTCCTGGGAGCCAGTGAAAACGATCGCCTGTACTTCTGGGTGTTTGACGAGGTGGGCACCTACAGTAGAGCCGCTACCAGGGACATATTGAAATACCCCTTTGGGTATCCCTGCATCGACTAATATTTCGCTCAATTTGGCGGCAATTACTGAGGTGACGGCGGCGGGTTTGAGCAAGACACAGTTCCCGGTAACTAAGGCGGCGACTGTCATCCCCATCGGAATGGCGAGAGGGAAATTCCAGGGGGAAATAACTAATACTATCCCTTTGGGGCGATAGAAATAGCGATCGGTCTCCCCAGCGACATCATAAATCACTTCTGGATCCAACCGCTCCATTTCGGCGGCATAATACCGACAAAAATCTGCGGCTTCGGATACTTCTACATCCGCTTGGGGGAGGGGTTTACCTGCTTCAAATACCATCCAGGCGTTGAGTTCGTGGCGACGTGCTTCGAGCAAGTCTGCCGCTCGGCGGAGGATGGCGGCGCGTTCTGTGGCGGGGGTATGTTGCCAGGTTTTGAAGGCGATTTTGGCGGCGGAGATGGCTAGATCTGCCTGGGGGATATCGATTTGACCGATCGATCCGACTACTTCTGTCGGATTTGAAGGATTGACGGATGAAATGGTCTTGTTTGTCTGCACCCGTTCGCCATTAATTAACGGCTGATAGGTTTGCCCCAACTGCTTTCTGACTGATTCGAGGGCGGTATTTGCGATCGATCGCAGTTTTTCGATCGCATAGTCGGTATCTGGTGCGGGGTCGATTCGGGTGACAGTGGCTGTGGGCAAGGCGATGTGGGTAAGTTGAACTTGACTTCCATCCTCATCACCCTCGCCCCAAACTGGAGCGTCTAATAGTCCGTCAAGGGGTTGCTCTGAGACACTTTGCTTGAGGAAGGAGCTATTGGCGGTATTTTCCAATAACCGTCGAATCAGATAAGACATCCCCGGAATCAAGTCACCATAGGGACAATACACCCGCACGCGATAACCTGATTGGGCGATGGCGGTGGCGAGATTATCTGCCATCCCATACAGGACTTGAAATTCTAGGTGGCGGGGGGGAATATTGAGTTCTTTGGCGATGGCGATCGCATGAGCCTGGGAACGAACATTATGACTACCGATGGCGGCGTACAAATACTGGTGATTTTCCAATAGTAATTGGGTCATCCGCTCAAAATTGGCATCCGTCGAGGATTTATGATTATAGACGGGTGTGGGCCAATGATTTTGACGAGCGATAATGGTTTCACTATCCCAATAAGCCCCTTTAATCAAGCGGATGGAGATGGGTTTACCCCGCTGTTTTGCCCAGAAGATTAAATCCTGCAAGTCTTGGTAACTATCGCGGAGGTAGGCTTGGAGGGTGATACCGATATCGGTGCGATCGCAAAACTCCGGT